>NZ_JAMYKZ010000021.1:0-84624 GCF_040317735.1 Mesorhizobium sp. M1399 | reverse complement strand
ATTTTGCCCAGCGCGGCCAGCCGCTGGACCGCAAGGACCGGCATATCGCCACGGTGATGGCTGGCGTTCGCAACACCCACGCCTCCCCTCCCCGGCAGAAGGAAGCGATCCTGCCCGAGGATCTGATCGCATGTTCGAGACCCTCGACCGCGGCACGCTGCGTGGTCTGCGCGACCGCGCCATGCTGCTTTTGGGTTTCGCCGGCGGCCTTCGCCGATCCGAAATCGTCGGCCTCGACGTCGGCAGGGATCAGACCGAGGACGGACGCGGCTGGGTCGAGATTTTTGCCGATAAGGGTCTGCTTGTCACATTGCGCGGCAAAACCGGCTGGCGCGAGGTCGAAATCGGCCGCGGCTCCTCCGACGCCACCTGCCCTGTGGTCGCTCTGCAGACCTGGCTAAGACTGGCGCGCATTGCGCATGGGCCGCTGTTTCGGCGCGTTGCTGGTCAAGGCAGAGCCGTCGGTGCCGATCGCTTGAACGACCAGGAGGTCGCACGCCTGGTCAAGCGCACGGCGCTCGCCGCCGGCGTGCGCGGCGATCTGTCGGAGGGCGAACGGGCCAAGAAATTCGCCGGCCACTCACTGCGCGCCGGCCTCGCCTCGTCGGCCGACGTCGACGAACGCTATGTGCAAAAACAGCTCGGCCATGCCTCCGCGGAGATGACGCGAAATTATCAGCGCCGGCGCGATCGTTTCCGCGTAAATCTCACCAAGGCGTCCGGGCTCTGATGCCCCCGTTTTGTCCGCTGGGATGAGGCGGTCAGATCTCAGGCGATAACAATTACCTCATCGAGCACAGCGAGCGCTGTGTCCAGACTATCGGCGGCCGACGCTTCGTAGTCAGGCATGATCATCAACTGCGTTATGGCACGGCCCACAAATTCCGGGTTTAGCTTTTCCAACCGATCCTTGGTCCGGGAGACCTGTTCCGGGAATGCGCGCAGATTGAAGCGAACAAATGACGAGGTCTCTTATCCCCGACACGAATAGCTCGCGATCTCATCGGGATTTCCCTTACCGCCATAGGCAGCTTGAGTGGGATAAGCGCAGATCGGCTGGTGCTTGCCGGGGAATGCCTTGCTGCCAGCCGCGAGAGAATCCGGAGCCTTGTCTTGGTTTATCCAGCCCTCGATGGCGGCCAAAGGATCAAAGTCGTCGAAGGCTTGGCCATCGCCGCAGTGGGTCATCCCCGGGATTATGAACATGCGCACGAAACGGCGAGTCGCTTCCAAATCGCCGCCGCTTGTGACCTCGACGACTTGCTTGTACCAGCGCACCAGATCGTTGGCTGAGAAGACCGGATCGGAAAGTCCGTGAAACAAGAGCAGCTTTCCACCGTGGGCAGCGAAGCTGGCGAGATACGTGCCGGTCGCATCATTGAGCTTGGCCGTATCCGCAACGCGTGCCGGATCCTTGTCGAAGTCGAACTTCAGGGGGTCAAAATTCGGCGCCGGGGGCGTCATGAAGTAGTATTGAAGCGAGCGGGCTCCCAGAACGATGTTATTTGCATCCGACTGGGAAGTGGGGGAATTGCCCAGCTTCCACATTCTCCAGTCCGCGCCCGCAACGCCCGTATCATATGGCCAATCGCTGTAAAGCTTTTCGCCATCGGAGCTTTCCGGACCCGCGAACGCGCGGCTCATGGCCTGCACTTGACCAGCCGTGAGGCAGCTGTCCGTCTTATCGCCTTGGCAGGACAGGACCTTTGGGTCGAACCGGCACTGCTGCCAGGCGTTGATGACGCCATCCTCAATGCCATCGCGGGCATCACAGGCAGCGAGAACCGCCTTGGCGACGATGTTCAGATCCTGCTGGGAGAAGGCGCGGGATAGAATGGGATGGCCGGCCTCATCCTTGGGAGCGATGCTCATGTACTGGCGAGTATCCCAGGCTTCGGCAATGTTGGCGGCACTGAGACGAAAACCCGGGCTACCTGCAACAATGCCGTCGAACTCGAGCGGATATCGCTGAGCCGCTATCAACGCCTCACGACCGCCATTCGAGCATCCCATGAACACCGACTTTTTCGGAGCCGCCCCATAGAACTTGGCAATCACCTGCTTCGAGACCGAAGTGACTTTGCCAATGGAGGCGTACGCAAAATCAATGCGTGCGGCTTGATCGACCCCGAAAGCCGGATCGGGGCTTGGGTGCCCGCCATCCATGCTTACAACAGCGTAGCCGCGCAAGAGCCCGGGAGCCGCGGTCGAGTTCCGGCAAGGAATGGTCCCGACGGCCGGCGCCAGGAAGCCATCAACTGCGCCGCCGCCCTGGAAAAGGAACATGTCGTTCCAGGTCGTCGGAAGACGCACCTCAAACCGGGTGCCATATGATTGACCATCGACCCCCTGGCGTTTCCCGATAACACCTCGGACAAGGCAGTGCCCGCCCACTTTTACCGCCTGAGGCGAGGCGCCGGTGAATGCAGTGAAGGGATCTGCGGGGATCTCCTGCGGCTTTTGAAGGCTAGCCTCGGTAAAGATCACGCTTGGAATTTTGAGCTTGGCGATGGACCGGCACGCCTGATCCGACGCGTTTGCCGCCAGTGCAGGCGCACATACACATATGATCGCCAACATCAGTGCCAGCGTGCACCCGCGGTCCCGCAGCTTGAGCCCGTTAGCCAAGAACATACCCATCCTCCCTGGATGCGCCCGATAGCCCGAAAGCTGATCGCATTGGTAGCTAGTTGTGAGCTTTCAGTAGCTTGTCCATCCGGTCCGAACCGGGAAAGCTGAGATTGTCGAAGCTTCAGTGACTCCAGGGGGACCGGATGAACATCCATAAGAATACCGGTCTGACGCCGCTCGGTCGAGAGCGGATTTTTTGCGCCTGGGCGCGCCGGCAGCACCTCGAGGTGTTGCCGCCTGATCCGCAGACCGTCGGCCTCTACATGTGCATCCAGAAAGGTTACAGGAGACAAGAAACCAAACTCTGTGGCGACGATCGAGCGCCGTCTCTCCTCCCTGGCGTGGAATTATACGCAGCGTGGCGAGCCGCTCGATCGAAAGGACCGCCGTATCGCCACCGTGCCCGCCGGCATCCGTAACAGCCACGCAAAACCGTCTGTGCAGAATGAGGCCATACTTCCCGAAGACCTGATCGCCATGCTGGAGACGGTGCTCCGCAAGACCCATCAGGTCGCCCGAGGCCAGAGCAACCGGCTCGTCCCCGGGGAGGACGAAACGGTCGACCACTCCGCTTGTTCGACTTGTGTTCGGGCGACTATCCCGGCTTCTATGCATCGCGCTTCGGCGCGGCGAGCTTTGTCCAACGCGCCAAGCCTTTGAACCGAATCGCTGTAGACGGAAGTCGCGGCGAGCTTCGCGTTGTTGATCGGAGCATCGAACCAGGCGTCGTATCCGCGGTATCCACCCCATCGTCCGTCGCGCAATCTGTTGGCGAGCGCGTCCTCAGCCGTTCGATCGCGGCCGTCTTTGCCGCAAACTATTATGTGGCGGCCGCCGATGCCATTCGGGCGCGCAATATCTCAGGGGTTGAAGGATCGTCGATCAGTTTTCCGATGTCTTGGCGGGCCGCGATGATCTGCACATGACCCTACAAAGATTGCGCGTAGTAGGAAATACTGGTGCAACTGGTCACCCCAGGCGTCAGGATAATCGTAGAACCAATCGAACGAATGCACGCATCGCGGTTTGCCTACAGCACTGCTCTCCTGTCCCGATAGCGCAAATTCGCGGTTACCTCCGGCCACGAACAGTCGGACCAATTTTATTTGTAGGTTAGACCTTCGTCCTCGGCAAGATTGGCCAAGCGATGACTCGCTGCTGAATTGCCGGCCCGCGCGTGATGAGCGCGAAGGCGTCAGGTGCCCCCGCCGTCAAGACTCAAGCCGCAACGTAATCAGGCGGGAGTGCCTTCCGCTAGGTGGGGATGGACTGGCCGCCGAAGTCAGAAGCAGCAAGCCTGGAGCATAATGGAAGACCTCGACCATGTGAAGCAGGCCGTGAAGGGCGACCTAGCCTATTTGCAGCCACCTGCTCAAAGCCGCGACATGAAGCCAGCCGCCAGCCTGCTAGTCGACAGCAACCGTTCAGCTTGCTGCCGCCGACCGCTTGAAAACGATGGTCACCTTCGTCCCTTTGTTGGCGCTGGACTCGACGGCTAGCTGCGCCTTGGCGTTCTCGGTCAGCGATCGCGCGATCAGCGCTCCGAGCTTGCCTGGTTTGGGCCACACCTCGCCTTCCGGCAGGCCGATTCCGTCGTCCGCCACTATAACCCGGCAGCCGTCGCCATCGACGACGCTGTGCAGTGTTATCGTGCCGCCATCGCGGCCCCGGAACGCATGCTTTAGTGAATTGGTCAGCAATTCGTTTACGACCAGCCCGGCCGGCATGGCGACGTTTATTGACACGGGATATGTATCCACCTTCATATCCAGGCGGATTCCCTCGACCGCATGCGAGCTCATGACCGCGGACGCGATCTGGCTGAGATAGACGCCAAGGTCGACCTCCTCCTTCGGCTCGTCGGCCGTTAGCGTCTGGTAGAGGATCGCCAGAGCGTCGACGCGACCGGCGAGCCGCTCAAACCGTCTCCGGTCGGCCTCGGTCGCGTTGCGGCTTTCCAGCCGGATCAGCGCGGTGATCATCTGCAGGTTGTTCTTCACCCGGTGCTGCAGTTCGCGCAGCAGCGTGTCTTTCTCGCTGACACGCTCCTCCGCCGAGCGCTCATCTCCCGCCTCGCCATGGGCGGATACGTCGACCAGGGCCACCAGTCGGAAGCACATCTTGCCGTTTTCGTCTTCGATCACGTTCGAATAAACGTCGACGATCGCGGGTTTGTCCTCTCCGCGCTCCAGCTTGAAGGTGCCGACCAAATCGGTTCCCTCGACCACGGCCTCGGCTAGCGGCCTGTCCTTTTGCTGATGGAGGCCTTTGCCCAAAAGGGCTGCCCAGTTTGCTCGGGTGAGCCTGGCGGCTGTCAGGCCTGACAGTTTCTCGAATTCCGGATTGGCGTAGACCACGCGCTCTTCACCGGCAAGGTCCGAAACGGCTATGGCGATCGGCACCTGGTCGAGGAATTTCTTGAACTGTTCGCTTTCCAGTGCGGTTGCAAGGTCAGGTGTATCAAGTAACTGCTCGACCGCCTCAGCCTTCTCTGAATCCGATGTCATTTGCGCGCCTGTTCTGTGCGGATGATATCAACAATGCGGCGAGCCCGCCATCGCCAAAACTGGAGCTGCATCTCACGTTTCGCATCACGCATCTGACAACCAGCTCTGCATAGCGTAACGGCCGCACGTCTAGCATTGCGACCGGCCGAAGGAGAGCGGCAAGGATCGGCTACAATCCAGGTGCCTGGAATGTCGAAGCGACCGGTCAAGTGGGTACGCTGCGGAAGATCGATAGAGCAGGCATTCAGGGAGAATGAGTTCGCGTGCCGGCCTCGGCGATACGTGCCGACACTGTCAACCTCATGACCGCATGCGGGCTGAAAGAGCAGCGCTTCGCTCCAGCGGTAATTCAGGCCGCTAGCTGCCTAACTGCGGCAAGCCCATCGATCGTGTATGTTGAGACGCTATTGCCGATGCCTAAATATCGAACCCGTCGGCAATCGTTGTGACGGGAAGCGCTCGCTTATGGGCTGTGCTGGAATGCGCATGAAGTATACGCCTGTGCGCCGCTTCGTTGATCTCTTGGCCTTCGAGGAAGTCGTCAATCACATCGTATGTGAGACCGGGACGAGGTTCTCCAGGTCGGCGGTCGGGATCTTTTCAACAAGATCAGACGGAGCGCCCAGACACACTGCCAAGGCGCGAACTCTGCGCTTGTTCAGCCCGGAAAGAGGAAGAATGTCTGCGGCACCATCGCCGAACTTGGTGAAGAAGCCCATCAAGGCCTCGGCTGCTTCGAAGCGACTTCTGAAAAAGAAGTGTGGGTTTGCTCTCATACCCTTTGCTGAAAAATGTTGTCATAGAGCGCATGGAATGCCACGCGCTTCGAATCGGAGTAGCCATCCGGGAAGCCTGAAGCCCCTTTGAAGCGCATGTCCGGCAGCTATTCATAGCGTGGATGACTTTGATCGAAACAAACGATTTCATAACTCTTCGGAAATCTTGCATGGACAAAAGCACGTCCGCACCGGTCACCCATCCAAAGGAGAAAATCTTCCATGCGCCCTGACGTGCAGTGGAGGTCGTGCCGAGAAGTGAGTTGCAACTGGCCGATCATGTCGGCGGTTCGACGCTAGTCGTCCCCAATGTTCCTGAGCTGCGAAGTCTTGCAGGCGAGCCAGCTGCCCAGCGCGATTCTGCTTGTGGCGGGCTTTTTGCCGCAGGCAGTCCGCTCGTTTGGGCAGCGGATTGGAGACCCGGCCGGCAGCGCTACCATACAACATCAGCGCACTTTACATCTACGCGGTATTGCCGGGCTTCCAGTCGGTGCCATGTTTGGCCGACGAATGACGCGATGCGGCCTCCTGCACAAGCGAAGGCGTTATCGGATGTGCGACCGGGAAGCAGGCGGACAGTGCAGCACATGTCAGTCGCCTGTGCGACGGTCTTTCGGGGAATGAAATCGGGCCAGTTCACGGCGCGGCATTATTCGTCAACAGCCGCCCCTTCGCAAGGATATAGGCAGCCCGCGTCACAAGTTCGTGCTGCAGATGAAAACGGCATCGCCGCATGCAAGTCAGCAGCCGCTCAAGATTCGATGATCCAGCCAAGCTCTCGGCGTCATGGAATGGCAGGCGCCACGATCGAAGCATCTCATGTTGATTCAGGCGGACCCTTATGAGGCGTTCTTTGATGCCGGTGATGCCTGACAGGCGGTTGCAGCTGCAAGCGACAACGCGGCCTATTTAGTTGGAAACGGTCTGAGGCAGGCCAATTTGGCTTGCCCGTCACTATGTGGAGAAAGAAATGCTGTGTCTAGGAATTAGCGGCGGACTTGACCAAGTCCATGAAAACCGATTCGAGCTTCGGAACGCCTTTATGCACGATGGCGCCGCGGTGCTCGTCCGAGACGGACGGGTGATAGCAGCCGTCGAAGAGGAACGCCTCAATCGGATGAAACACTCCAACAAGCTCCCAATTCGTTCGATTCAATACTGTCTGTCAGCGGCGGGGGTTCAGCTCAACGACATTGATCGTGTCGCGCTCTACGCCAGCGAGCCCTATGCCAACGCCATGCTTGAAGGTATGTCCGCATCCCACCCGGACATTCTCTCCATTCCGTTGGATGCTAAAACGTTGGTGCAGGATCTGTTAACGCGTGAGTTCGGCACTAAGTTGGACAGTTCGCGTATTTCATTCGTAAGTCATCATCAGGCGCACGCCGTGAGCGCCTTTGCAATGTCGGGCTTCGAACAAAGTCTCATTCTAGCGATTGATGGCTCTGGTGATTTCCTATCGGGCCTCTTGGCGGTAGGGTCTGGCACAGAAATTACGCAACTCGAGGCTTTCCCCGAGAACAATTCTCTTGGGCTGTTTTATCTCGAGACGATCCGCTATCTCGGCTACGGCTTGTTCGACGAGTATAAGGTAATGGGGCTCGCGCCCTACGGCGACCCCGCTCCCTATCGCGAGCTCTTCGAGCAGTTCTACGAGCTCTCCGCCAACGGCGGTGGCTACCGTGTTCACCTCGACCGCATCGGTCCGGCGTTGCTCCGCAATATCGAGGTCAGGCGAAAGGGAATGCCCTTCACCCAGCAGCATCGAGATGTGAGTGCGTCACTGCAGGAAGCGCTTGAGCGGATCGTGTTCCACATTCTCCGGCATCACCGTGAGGCCACCGGCATGAAGCGGTTGTGCCTGGCAGGGGGGGTGGCCCACAACTGCACGATGAACGGTAAGCTGCTGTATTCAGGGCTTTTCGAAGACATTTTCGTGCAACCCGCGTCTCACGACGCTGGCTGCGCATTGGGAGCTGCGCTGATAGTCTCTAACGAGATGGGCCGCCCCGCGCCGTGTGAGCGACTGCAGGGGGTCTATTGGGGTCCTGATCTCGGGAGCGAGCGCGCCGTGCAGCAGGAACTGAATGCATGGGCCGGACATCTCGAGGTTGAACGCTCTGATGACGTGGCAAGCAGTGCAGCCGACTGGATCGCCAACGGCGCCGTGATCGGCTGGGTGCAGGGTCGTTCGGAGTTTGGGCCACGTGCGCTGGGCAACCGCAGCATTCTTGCCGACCCTCGGCCCGCCGCAAACAAGGACCGGATCAATGCGATGGTCAAGAAGCGCGAAGGCTATCGGCCCTTCGCGCCATCTGTGCTGGAGGAGGATGCGAGCGAATTTTTCGACCTCCCGGACGGTAGGCACGAATTTCCATTCATGAATTTCGTCGTTCGCGTGCGTGACTCAAAGCGCGCCTTGCTCGGTGCCATCACGCACGTCGACGGTACCGCTCGCCTGCAAACAGTATCGCGCAACGCCAATCCCGCGTACTGGGAGGTCATCAATGCGTTCAAGAAGCGCACAGGCACTCCAATTCTGCTCAATACGTCCTTTAACAACAATGCCGAACCGATCGTGGATTCGGTTGCAGACGCGATTGCCACCTTTCTGACGACAGAGCTGGATGGACTTGTGGTCGGGCCCTTCCTGGTAAAAAAGCGGGCTGCAACGCTGCAGGATTGGACTGCGCTTGCGGTTTCGTTGCCGCCCTATGTGTCCCTCCATCAAACCCGCGCTTACAAAGCGCCAGATCGTCGGGAGACTCACTGCGAGATCAGCACGACCCACTTCAGCAGTGACAGTGTACGAATTTCACACGACTTGTTTAATCTGCTGATGCGGATTGAGGGCGAAGCCGTGTTGGGAGATCTCCTCAATACAATTGCGCCGGATCAGGCTAAGCGTGAAGCTCTGATGGAGGGCCTGCGACGGCTGTGGGAGCAGCGCCTCGTTCGATTGCATCCCTCACAAGCTGCTCGCATGGATCAAGACTGCGATCAAACGCTGGACCAGCATAACAGGCTCTCAGCGTGATAGAGGTGCCGCTATCCAAGCTCGGCGAATAATGGTGTTCATCGATGCCGCCTGCCACCTCACCGCTGGCAGGCAGTCGACTTCATCACAGGGTTGATTCGTCCACTTCACCTTGGACGACCGGACGCGCAGAAAAAAGCGGCTGCGGCGGGTCCTTGCTAGCGACCGTGATGCGGGACCACAGCGACAGGGCGTGCCCGAGACGGTCAATGCGGCCGGCGGTGTCGTCGCCGGCGGCGACGGTCGCATTCAGGATCAGCATCGACCAAAGAGCGAGGCCACTGCCGTTATGCTCCGAGATCTGGGGACGGCGGCTTGGCGATCACCGTCTACTCGGCGTTGCCGAACTCACTGCATGCGAGACCGTGACGAAGCCCCTCACATTGCGGGTCGGGACATAGCTGGCTTTCTTGGCGCGCTACCATCGCTAGAGATGCAGACTTCGCCCAACAGCTCCTGCTGGAGCGCGGCTTGGATCTGATGGCAGAATTCTTGCGGAGACGCGGACAAAGTGGGGAGCACTCCAACCTACACACGCGTCACCGGGCTATCAGTGTTGACCGTATAATCTTCGGAATGGCAATGGCATATTTTACAAAGCACGACGGCAATCAAATTATATACCGCAGCTGGGAAGAGCCGGAACAGTCAAGCGCAAGGATGAGAATTTTGGTCCTCAAGCTTGATCATGTCGGCGACTTTTGGATGTCTCTAGGGCCTCTAAAGGACCTTCGTCAGCGTTTTGCGCATGCCCACATTACGCTGGTGGTGGGAAGCTGGAACATCGCTACTGCAAAACAGTTCGACCTCGCCGACGATCACGTTGCTTTTGACTTTTTTCCTCGCAACCCAAAAGTCAAAACGCGCAAAGAAGCCGCGGACATAAGGCCGCTGCTGACCGGCGAGTTTGATCTTGCCATTGATATGCGTGTTCCGGAAGAAACAAGGCCGATCTTGCTTGAAGTTCCCGCCAGGCACCGTGCGGCGATAGTTGATCCGTACAGCATGCATCAGATCGATATTGCGATAGCGCCATTCAATCTGAAACTGCGCAGAACCATTTTCTACAAGCTGGTCCAAAAAATAGGGCTTGCTAACAAAATCCCCCGTAGATGGCTTGATTGGTTCATTGACCGTAAGCAGGTGCGTCTCCAGCATGTGTCAGAAATCCTCCTCTTTCTGGTCGCAAAGGCAGCTGCCTATTTCGAAAGCGGAGCGGGTCACCCACAGAATTCGACTACAGGCAATGCCCCGATTGTCGTGGCTCCGTTCTCCAATTCCAGCCTGCGAGATTGGCCGATTGAAAGTTTTGGCAAAGTTGTCGCTGCTCTTTCGACCCGTGGTGAGGTGGTCCTCGTTGGCCGTGGCGAATGCCTGGAAGCGCTTGAGGAGGTTGCGAAGATAGCTAGGGAACGTGGGGCCGCGAACATTCGGACGGCTGTCGACTTGTCAGAATTGGAATTCAATTGTCTCGTGAATTCGGCCGCCCTCGTCGTTTCGAACAATTCAGGCACCGGCCATGTCGCTGCCCAGCTTGGCCGCCCTACTATCGGCATTTTCACGGCGTCACATCTACCGGAGATTTGGGGGTTTCGAGGTCCCTTGGTCAGCATGCTTATGAGTGTTATTGAATGTCGCGGATGTGGTCTGGACCAAGTGCGGCATTGTCCGGTCAAAGTCCGATGCAAGTTCGACATCACGCCGGATCTCGTGATTGCCGAGGTAAACGCCTTGATGAATCATTGTAAGGGTACGGCACAAGCTTAGTGGCTCGCGGTCACCACAACCGCGATTGCCCAGCCCTTGTCGCTGATTCAATCGCTACAATCATCTAAAGGCCGAAATTCAGAATCGAATCGACTTGTTCGAAGGACCGCAGTGGCGATGTCACATTGGCCGACAGATGGCATAGAGCGGCGCCTGAGAATGAAAGTGCCGCCGCCCAGCCTTCATAGCCGTTCCTCCTTTGTGGCGTGACGGCCCGAAAGTCGCCATCGCGTCAGATGTTCATCAGCTTCGGGATAGCCGGGGCTCGTCCGGCGACAGTCATGGCAGCGACTTCGCTTCTGGACCCGCTCATCCGGCCGCCAAAAACAAATGCGCTTTCTAAGCCGTAATTGATCCGCCGGAGCTGACCAAAGCCACCTTGCTCTGGGTTGCGGCAATGGCGACTGGGGCGAGAAGCCGAGAAGAACCGATGCGGCGAGAAATCCTGAGACCATCCGCCACGAGACGTCGCCAGGGAACGTAGTATTGCGTTCCGCGTTACACTAACGTATATACGTCCGCAGCACAGGAGCGCGCCATGGCCACCACACCCACCAGGAAGGAAGCACCCGTCTCGATGCGGTTTCGCGACGATGATCTCACCATCATCGACCGCGGCGCGGAGCTGCTCGGCCTGTCGCGCACGGAGTTCATGCGGCGCGCCGCGCTGCACGAGGCGCAGG
This sequence comes from Mesorhizobium sp. M1399, assembly GCF_040317735.1. Lineage (NCBI taxonomy): Bacteria > Pseudomonadati > Pseudomonadota > Alphaproteobacteria > Hyphomicrobiales > Phyllobacteriaceae > Mesorhizobium > Mesorhizobium sp. M1399. The sequence goes on along the minus strand of NZ_JAMYKZ010000021.1, from coordinate 73,223 downwards.
CGGCCATCCTCAACGAAACCGTCATCCGCGTGTCCCCGGAAGCCTATGACGCCTTCATGCAGGCGATCTCAGCCCCGGCCGCTGCGCCCCCGGCGAAGGCGGCCGAGCGGCTGCGTCGGTCCCCGCCCTGGGACCGCTAGGTGGCGCTTTCAGGCATCGAACTCCTCGACCACGCACACCGCCTCGACAGCTTCGATTGCGGCAAGCCGGCGCTCAATGCTTGGCTGGCCGGCTTCGCGCGAACGAACCAGGCCCGCGGGTTTACCCGCGTCCTGGTCGTTCACGACGAGGGAACAGTCGTCGGGTATTACGGCCTCGCGCCGGGCGTGATCCAGCCAAATAGCGCACCGCGCGCCATCCGCACCGGACGCCCGCCCGACCCGATCCCCTGCCTGCTGATCGGACAACTCGCCGTCGACCACCGCTATGCCGGACAAGGCGTCGGTAGCGGCTTGGTCAAGGACGCGCTGTATCGCTGCGTCGCCGGCGCCGACATCGTCGGCGGCCGCGCGGTGGTGGTGCGGGCGATCGACGCCGAGGCAGAGCGCTACTGGCAGAGCTGGGGCTTCATTCCCGCGCGGGACAATCCGTCGGTGCTCATGCGCTCGATCCAGGACGTGAGCCTCTGGCTGGCCGACAAAGGCCACTAGCTCCGCGCGCGTAGCGCCTCCGGAAGCGGCAGGTCTGCGCGCCGGCCTGCCGCCGACCGGGCTCTAGTTGCGGCGTCCCGCCGCTCCCCGAGCCGGCTTCGCCGTCTCGGCGTTCGGGTGACCCCTCACGCAGGGCCAGAGGGAGACGGCGGTCAGAGCGAGGGAGCCCTGGAGAGAAGGGAAAGTCATGATGTCGATGATATTCATAGGGGGTTCACGCGAGATATTTGAGCTGACGGAACCTGCCATCGCTCGGATCCGCCCAATCGTTGTTGCCGTGCACGGCGTGCTGATTGGCGACGCGCCCGGAGCCGATGCCGAGGCGCAGGGCCTGCTCGCGGGCTACGGCTACAAACATGTCGGGGTCTTCCATGCGGCCAAGGAACCCCGCAATGATCTGGGCGACTGGGCTGCCTACCGGGTCCCGTCTCCCTGAAGGTGCTAGAGGATACTGGATCTACGCCGCCAAAGACCGGGAGATGGCGCGCGCCGATTTTGGGATGATAGTCTGGGACGGCGCATCACCCGGCACGGCCGTCAACGTGCTTCGGCTCGCCATGGCGAACAAGCCGAGGTCATCTACGATCTGGCCAGGGGCAGCATGGCGACTACGCACCATGTCGTAGACTGGTGCGCCATTGCTCCGCGATGCCGGTCCAGACATTCGGCGCGCCAAGCCGAAGCCCGCATGACGCGAGGCGAGCGCCTGGCGTTGCCGGGATGATGTACGCGCGGTCCCGGCGGGTCCAGCGCGATAGGCTTGATCCGGCCCCGCGCCCCCAACTCCACTTGTATGAACGGCCGGGGCCGGCCCTTTTCGAAACCGGCTCACCGCCGCGTGGCGTTGTGCAGGATGATTGTCTTGACCCGTCTCGCATCTGAAGCGGGTGCAAGCCTGCCGCACATGCCGCTGCTTGGTCATGCGAGGCATCGCTACCGTGGGGCGTGGCGTTCGCCGATCTCCAAACCGCTGTGCCGCCATACCGAACACGCAAGGCGGTTTAACCGCCAGGCTGCTGTTCAAGGTATTAACGACGCAGGCGGCATGACCGGAGAGACTGGCGGGGTAAGCAGCTTCCATCGATCCGGCGGCATTGCGGATGTGGCTGGCGATGGCGGCCTGAGTTCTTGTCCATCTGCCGCATAGCGGGTGGTCAGATGCTGGTCGCGTTTCCGGCGAGCCGAAGCATTTGTCTCTCAAGGTCACCCGTTGGAAATCCAGCACCAGCGGCTTGTCGGGACAAGATAGTTGCTATTGGGATTTGGCCGCCGCAACCGCGAGCATCGCTTCTCCCATCCCATTGACGCCTCGGGCATTCAGCATTTCACCAGCGTTCTGAATGTCGCGCACCTCTTTGTTCTGGCTGAGTTTTGATTTACCAACCAGGCTGGTGATCTCGATTTCCAGGGCGACGATCGCCTTCACCATCGTGTCAATGAAGTCCTTCGGCGCGTCGCCCATCTTCCACGGGGCAGGCTGCGAGGCTTCATGCATGTGAGTGAGCTTCGCCACGTTACGGCGCACATAGCGCTCATCATCCCGGACAGTGATGCGTCCGTGGGCGTGGACGACGAGATAGTTCCACGTCGGCGCCTGGTTATGGAATTCATGCTTGCTTGGACCAGTTCGGCGAGATGTAAGCGTCAGACCGTCGAGCTCGTCCCGGACCGCATGGCGCTACGGCGCCACCTCCAGCCCACGAGACAGTCGTCATTGTCCGTGAGGGTGACCGCCCCTCTACGGTGAGAATATTGATCGCCGGCAACTTATGGCGCCTGCCGACCTCAAATTCGTTGAAGTCGTGCGCCGGCGTGATCTTGACCGCGCGGCTGCCTTTCTCCGGATCAGAATACTCGTCCGCCACCACCGCGATCCTGCGGCCGACGATCGGCAGAGGATGAGGTTCTTGCCGACAAGATGCCGGAAACGCTCGTCGTCGCGATGCACCGCCGACCGCCATATCGCCCAGCATCGTCTCCGGGCGGGTCGTCGCCACGGTGATGAAGGTTTTAGGATTTTCCGGATCCAAAACCTCGCCCTCGACGGGGTAGCGGAAATGCCAGAGATTGCCGTTGACCTCCTGCTGTTCGACCTCAAGGTCGGACTCGCGGTCAAGAGCTTCGGGTCCCAGTTGACAAGCGCTTGCCCTTGTAGATCAGGCCTTTCCTTGTAGAGCGTGACGAACACTTCGAGCACCGCCCTGGACAGGCCCTCGTCCATGGTGAAACGTTCTCGGCTCCAGTCGGCCGAGGCCCCCAGCCGCTTCAACTGGTTGAAGATCGCGCCGCCGGATTCGGCTTTCCACTCCCAGACTTTCTCAATGAACTCGTCGCGCGTCAGGTCACGGCGGTGGATCTGCTTCTCCATAAGCTGGCGCTCGACCACCATCTGCGTGGCGATGCCGGCGTGATCCATGCCGGGCTGCCACAGCACGTTCTTGCCGCGCATGCGCTCGAAGCGCACCAGAATGTCCTGCGGCGTGTTGTTGAGCGCATGGCCCATGTGCAGCGAGCCAGTGACGTTCGGTGGCGGGATGACGATGGTGAAGGCTTCCGCGCCCTCCTCGGCGCCTGCGCCGACACGAAACGTCTTTTGAAGCGTATTATGTTTTTTTGTGCATAGACCAACGAGTTGAACGGCGGCCCCATAAGTCGCCGATGTGATAGGTCGGGCGAAGGCGTCCACCAGCTCGTACTTGTCAAGACGATGCCACCCTTGATCTTGCACCCGCCTCCGATACCAGCGATGCGCTGCGTCGTACGCTCATGCCTGTCAGGATGGGATGGGCGCTGCTAGCACCGTGGCAGTTTGACAACCCGGCCATCGGGGCGGTAGCACCGTCCAAGGCCAAGAGTCGCAGGGCAGACCGCACCCCATCGGGCTGCGCGACCCAGACCAGCTGACGCCCAACTGGCACACTCATCGCGCATCAGCACCGTGGATGCGACATCTACTTTGTTGCGAGCGCGATATCGGAACTTGGTTGTGACGCAGCTGTGCGTAAGCGCACCGCTGTCAGCAAGTGAGTGAGCGAAAGAACTACGTGGTGGAGGTGAGAAGTCATGCGGCGTCAAGATTCCCCGCCCTTTGCGGCAAACACACTGATCCCTCTTCAGAATCCGGTCTTTCGTTCGATCTGGACAGCCACGCAGATATCCAGCCTTGGCTGGCTGGTGCAGAGCGTGGCTATAAGCTGGCTTATGGCAACGATTTCAGCCTCCGATCTGATGGTTGCGCTCGTGCAGGCTGCATCGACACTGCCCGCCTTCTTCTTGTCGATCCTTGCTGGAGCGATTGCAGACAGCTTCAGCCGCCGCGGCGTGATGCTTGCCGGACATTGCCTGATCGCACTGGCATCCACGGCGCTGGCTCTCTCTGTTGGACTGGGCTTTGTCAGTCCATGGCTGATCTTGGGACTGAGTTTCTTGGCGGGATGCGGCTTTGCCTTGAATGATCCAGCCTGGCACGCCTCGGTCGGCGACATCCTGGAAAAGCGCGACATACCCGCTGCAGTGACGCTGATGTCGGTGGGGTACAACGTGGTTCGGAGTATAGGACCGGCGCTGGGCGGTGTAATTTTGGCTTTGCTGGGCCCCCTTACGGCTTTCGCCTTCGCTGCGCTGACCGACCTGGTCCCGTTGAGCGCTGTGCTGCGCTCCAAGTGGCAAGTTCGCTCTTCGCCTCTTCCGCGCGAGCGGATGACGACGGCCATTCATGATGGCATGCGCTTCACGGCAATCTCCTCGGAGATCAGAGTGGCGATCGTGCGCGCAACCCTGTTCGGGCTGTCAAGCATCTCGATCCTTGCTCTGCTCCCCCTCGTGGTTCGCGACCAACTGGCGGGGGGGCCAATTGTTTACGGCGTCCTGTTAGCCGGCTTCGGCACAGGCGCCTTCATCGCGGGCATTGGCAATAGCTACTTGCGACGCATCACGTCCCAAAATCGATTGATCACGCTCGCATCCGTTGCTTGCGCAACGTGTTGCCTTTTACTGGCTCTCACATCATCGGTGGCTGTAGCAGCGATCGCGCTTGCAATCGCTGGCGCAGGCTGGGTTGTCACCTGGACCGGAACCGACGTGTGTGTGCAGTTGGCAAGCCCAAGGTGGGTCGTTGGTCGCACCCTGTCGATCTATTACGCCCTGACCTACGGCGGCATGGCAGCGGGCAGCTGGATCTGGGGTGCTGTCGCGCAGTACTATTCCCTGACGTGGGCTTTGGAAGGTGCTGCAGCGGCGCTGTTGCTGGTTGCAGCTGTGGGAAAGCTATTGCCGGTACGGCTATGGGAGGAATCGGATCAAGGGGCCTTCGACTTCAGGCCACCAGAACTGGCCCTCGATTTGAAGCCCAGGAGCGGCCCGATCGTGATCAAGGTGGAGTACTCGATACCCGAGGAGAATATCGAGGAATTTCTGAGCTGCATGCGCGAAAGGCGGCGCGTTCAGAGCCGTGCCGGTGCGCGGGACTGGACCCTCCAGCGCGATCTTCAGAACTCGACTCTTTGGACCGAGACATTCCGCACGCCGACATGGACGGACTATCTTCGTCTAAACCATCGGCTAACGGTGACTGACAGGGAGGTAGGCGAGCGCCTTGCCGCTCTGCAGGTCGGTGATTCTCCTCCTCGTCTCTCACTTTCGATCGAGCGGTCGACAAGCCCCGCCCCCGGCAGCCAAGTCCAGCCCGTGCCCTTTGTATCGCGCCCGTAAGGAAACCAGTAACTTTTCTGGGTTCGGACACGGGAATGGCCGAGACCTACTCCTTCTTTCGTCGGGTCTGCCCGGATTGCCATACGTTGCAGCCGGTTAGGCGAGCATGAGGATTTGTGTGGCACGTATGTCCACCACGGGCCCATGTCCAGCCCCACCGCTGCCATCAGATCGGCTTGGGCACGGGTTCAGGTCGCCTGTCCCCCGGCATCGTGGCGAGCAGCGCGAGCAAGGGGGCGGAGGGGTCTCCCCGGTCTGCACGGAGCGAAGCGGGCAGACGGAGGAATCCGCCAGCGGCGACTTGCAGGGAGAGGGCCGCGCGCCTCTTTCCCTCCCTCACAAAACGTGCCGCCAAGCACGTTCACGTCGGCGCAGCCGTGCCGCAGAGCCGGCCGCAACAAAGAAGGCCCGCAAGGCGGAAGCATCGAAATGTCCGCCAGCGGGACCAATTCAGTTCGGTGCTGGAGAAAGCGGTTCAACAGGGCGGCCATGGGAGCGCCAGCATAGCGCCGCTGTCAGGCGCGATGCGGACCGACAGCCCCGGCGAAGGGCGCTGATTCATCGACCGAAATTGGATCGGGTCATAATCCATGAATTTTCACGATGCTTCAGCACGCGCGTGGATTTGTGCATTTAACTGCAGCGTCCAGGTGGTCCGGTGGAAGCGCACCCGGGGCATCTTGGAACTTATTTGATGCAGCCATCCAGGACTGCTGCATTGCCACAGCAATGGTCACAACCTGCTAGGATCCGGACCCATAAAGGGATTGAACGAAGCCGCTGACGCGTCATTTGGTGCGTGGGTTTGCGGATGACGCTTCTGTTTTGAAGGATTGCGGCTGTTGAAGCGCAATCTTGAGAACAGGAGTTTGAGATGGCCGAGTTGCCCTCTTCGCCGACGCATGATCGAGGACATGACAATCCGCAATCTGTCGCCGGCCACCCAGCGATCCTACGTGCACGCGGTGGCCAAGTTTTCGCGCTATTTCGACCGCTCGCCGGACCGGCTCGGCCTGGAGGACGTCCGCGCCTTCCAGGTCCATCTGGTTTCGGCGGGAGTCTCGTGGCCAGCGCTGAACCAGACGGTGTGCGCGCTGCGGTTCTTTTACGGCGTGACGTTGCGTCATGCCGAGATCCCTGAACGGATCGCCTATGCCCGCGCGCCACGCACGCTGCCGGTGGTTGTCAGCGCTGACGACGTTGTCCGTTTTCTCGCCGAGCCTGAAGACCCGAACGGCATTGACTACGGCCTATGCCGCGGGCCTTCGCGCTTCGGAGACTGTCGGACTGAAGGTCGGCGACATCGACAGCGGACGCGGCGTGATCCGGGTCGAGCACGGCAAGGGCAGCAAGGACCGCACGGTGATGCTGTCGGCGCAGCTTCTGCGCATCCTGCGGGTCTACTGGCGGCTGGCGAAGCCGCAGGGCTGGCTGTTTCCGGGCCGGGATGCAATTCGCCCCATTGACGTGCAGGTGCTGTACTCGGCCTGCCGCTCGGCGCGTGCGGCCGCCGGCATAGATAAGCGTGTGACGGTCCACACGCTCAGGCACAGCTTCGCAACGCATTTGCTGGAGAACGGCACCGACATTCGCATTATTCAGGTGCTGCTCGGCCACAACAATTTGTCCTCGACGGCGCGCTATGCCAAGGTCTCGAACGGCCTCATCCGGCGCACGACAAGCCCGCTCGACCGACTGAACATCGAAGTCGTGCCGCCCGGCTGATCGGTCCCGCCCAAGTGCTTAAATGTGTTATTTATGTTCATGGTGTTGCCCTCCTCAGTGGAATCGAACCCCGAGCCTACAGGCTCGAAGCGGGCAAACGCCGCTCCCTTCAGATTTTCAACAATGACCGGGGCATCCCCGGCCAACTCCGTTCACACCGTCAGCGTGAGAGTGACCGCTGCCCCACCAAGAAAGTCGCGAGCGCAGCGCCCACTCAAAAGCGCCGTAGTGTGGTGAGGGCAGCCTGTTACCCATCTGGGTCGCCGAAGGTGAATGACCTCGACAAGGCGACGATCGTGCGCCAAATCCGATGGATCCGCAATGTTGCGTGCTGGAGTAGGTGCCGTGATCCACGAAAACGAAAGGACCTGACATCAGCCATCTTTGCCCGTCGCGAATGTCCTGTATGTGGCAGCTGGTATGGCCGCACGATCACCATTGCTTGGCTTGACAGCCCTATTGTCGAGCAAATCGTGCGGATCGTTGACCATCACCGCCAAGTTATGGCGTGTCGAACAGCCAAGCGTTTGGTCGAAGGACTTTTCGTTGAGTAAAGGACTGGAAAGCGACGGACAGACAGGAGGATGGGCATGGAAGACAATCGCCTCTATTCGCGCTGCGCGGCCGTCCTGTTGGTCGAATAAGCGGATCTTGTAAGCGTCGATGCCCATCTCCTTAGCCTGATGGACCGTCTCTGCGCTGAGACGGGGCGACCCGCTGATAAGGAGATGGAGCGCATCCCGCCGACCGCGACTGGCTCTCTCAAGGAACACACGCAAACGTTGCCGTTCGGAAGCGCGAAGGCTCTCTAACGTTAGGACGGTGGTCTCCTGCCGGACAAGGATCGGTGTCAATGGCTCGACACTCGGTGCGGTGCTTGTGCAGCCACTTACACTTGCCGTCAGAGCGATCAGGAGACCTATGATCCGCAACGTCATTCGGCCCCCCTATTCAATGATAAAGCCGAGACCGCCCTTGGCGGCTGGCGCGCCGGTGCGGGGATTGGCGTGGTATCGCGGCGGACTTCCCAACGAATTCGTCGGGGTGGCCCCCCCGTCCAAAGGCTGCCCCATCCGGGCCGTGGGGGCGCTCATCTGGTTGGGGGTCGATCCTGGTCTTACGATGTAAGGCGTAACCAGAATAACCAATTCCGACTCCTCCTTTTGAAATGAGGACGAACGGAACAGGGCGCCAAGGATCGGCACCTCGCCGAGCCCAGGAAAAGCACTGATATTGTTGCTGACGTTACGCCTGATGAGCCCACCGATTGCAAAGCTCTGCCCGCTGGCGAGTTCGACGACTGTGTCGGCACGGCGCGTGGAAATTGCCGGCACGGAGATACCATTGATTTGAACGGCACCTTGCGACGTGAGTTCACTGACTTCCGGCTTTACGCGAATGTTGATTTGGTTGTTGTTGAGAACGGTGGGTACGAACTCCAGGGCGACGCCGAAGTGACGGAATTCAATCGAGACCCGCCCATTTTCCTGTGGGACAGGAATGGGGAATTCGCCGCCGGCGAGGAAGCTGGCGGTTTCACCGGACATGGCAGTGAGATTCGGCTCAGCCAAAACGGAAGCGATGTGCTCCTTGGCGAGCGCGTCGAGAACCGCGCCGACGCTGATATTATCATTGTTGAATCCAACTTCTGCTGTACCGCCACCATTGGCCGCACCAGAGCCGGCACCTCTGCTGCCGCTTAACAAACCCACTTTGAAATTGCCGATTTGACCGAAGGCAGACAGGTTAATACCGAGTTCCTTCATGGCGCTACGGGAGACCTCCGCAACGCGCACATTCAGATTAACCTGCAAGGACCCAGCGACCTTGATGTTATTGACGACCTGCGCACCGTCACCGAGAAATTGCTCAGTGACTCTTTTCGCGATGTCGACGACCTCGGCATCGGGCGCTGTACCGCTAAGGATTGCGCCGCGCGGCGTGTAACTGACGTGGATCGGATAGTCGCCGACCTGGTCCCTCAACATGGCGCGCAGGTCCCCGATCGGTTGTGTGACGACAATACGCAACTGGGCGAGAGCCTCCCCGTTGTCGTTTAGGGCGAACAGACTGGTCTGCCCGGATTTCTTCCCAAAGACGAAGATGGTTTTGTTCGAGGGTGCCTGATAATCTGCGATCGTCGGGTCGGCAACAAAGATGGTCGCGGCTGGCGCGGACAAATGAACTGTCTTGCCGAGCGAAGAGGAAAGGTTCAGCGTCGCGTTGATGCTATTGGAAGCGGCACGCGGCGCCCCTTCATCCCCGTTGTTTTGGGCCGCGGCAGAAAGTGGAGATAATAGAACGAGCGCGCAGAGCAGATGGCCCAAGTAAGGGGAAACCGTAGGTCTCGGACCGCCGATGAGGATCGGCTGCTGTTTGGCGCCACGATGGCGAGTTGGAACGATTTTCAAGGCAGTCTGTTCTTTCAATTTCGACCAACTATGCGGATGCCGCCTCAGTCGATTCAAGAATGTAACCAATGCCGCGCACGGTCTTGATCCGTGGCGTTGCACCTGACCTACTCAGGTGTCCACGTAAGCGATAGATTCCGACTTCAAGCGCGTTGGCAGTTACCTCGTCGTTGAACGAATAGAGGTGATCTTCCAACTGCGCACGAGGCACGATGCGGCCTGCACGGATAAGCAGATGCTCTAGAATACATAGTTCGCGGCGTGCGATCTTCAGCGGATGACCCGCAACGGAAACCTGTCGGCCGATCGGATCGAAATTGAGATTGCCAAATACAACGATGGGGTCGGTCACCTGTGTCGACCGGCGCAGAATGGCTCTCATTCTGGCGATGAGCTCATCGAAAGAGACGGGCTTGAGCAGAAAGTCGTCTGCGCCACCGTTGAAAATCGCAATTCGCTTCTCGAGATCGTTGATGCTACTCATAATCAGGACCGGAACTGAATGCCCGTCGCTCCTTAGCTGCCTCAGCCAGCCCAAGCCATCGCCATCTGGCAGAGCCAACTCCAGCAGGAGAATTTTATAGGTCGCGCAACAAAATGCACTCGACGCCTGTTCCAGGTTACCAACTACATCAACGGCAAAACCGCTATCCCCGAGCGCAGCTCGCACGTCGCGCGTAAGATCCGCATGATGATCAATGAGCAGCGTTCGCATTTCACCTCCTATCAAGGTAGGACAGGTCACCGTCCGCTAGAAGATCGGGGCGACAGCAGAAGTCGCGCAACTCGTCGTAGTGTTCGTAACCCTCTTTCCGATGGGTAATCGCGGGAGCATGCAAGCTGCACGCCTGCAATAGTCGGGGATGGAACATGTGAAGACCTGTTGACGGGCTGAAACCGTCGGTCGGCCAGCCCACAATGCCACCAACTCTGCCTGCGATTTCTCTGCGCATCGATCCTCCTACATGCGGCCCCTGCGTTCGCTAAGCCAGCGTCGCCCTCCAGAACCTCATGATTCCATGACTAGGGGGTTAGCTTTCGAGAAGTGAATTGAACAAATCGATTGTTCGGATGTAAGCAATCCATATGATGGATGCATCCCCATGTTCACCTCAGGTCGCACTGCTAGTTCGCACTCTGCCTAGCGCTGGGCATGAAGTGTTCGCACCGAAGGGCGGACCGCCATCAAGCTCATCTATGGCCGACTCGCTGCGGCTGTCGAGACGACACTAAAGAGCGTCGACACAACACACTGGAGCGACTAGGATAAGCTCCAAAGATTCGACTTGAACAGTGCGGGCAGATTCCGGCGCGTTTTCTGCGTTATGTCGTTGTTTTGTTGAGGTAGAGCTAGGCGCGGCTTTTTGCTGTAAATGCTAAATAGTCTCCTGTTTTTGTAGTGTAGAGCTTGACGAGTCGCCGCTTTTAGTAATGCCCATTGCATGTTCGTGCGCGAGAAGAACATCCGCGGCTACACCTACACCTACACCTACCTCTACCTCGTCGAGAGCGTGCGCGAGGAAGGGCGGATGAAGCAGCGGATCGTCCACAATCTCGGGCGCAAGGACGCGGTCCTGGCCTCGGGTGATCTCGATCGGCTCGCCGCCTCAGTTGGCCGCTACGCCGAGCGGGCCATGGTCTTGCAGGCGATCCAGGAAGATTCGACAAGCCTGCACACCCGCCGCATTGGCGCACCGCTGCTATTCGGCCGGTTGTGGGAGGACACCGGTTGCCGGGCGGTTATCGAAGGGCTGCTGACGGAGCGGAAGTCGAGTTTGCCGTCGAACGGGCCGTGTTTGCTGCCGTGCTTCACCGCATCATGGCCTCCGGCTCCGACAGGGCCTGCGAGAAGTGGCTCGTCGACTATGACATCCCCGGCGCCGACGATCTTGCCCTGCATCACTTCTACCGGCCATGGCCTGGCTCGGCGAGGAACTGCCCGAGGCGCGCCAGAACAATGCGACGCCATTCTCGCCGCGCACTGCGAGGACGAGATCGAGGAGACCCTGTTTGCCAAGCGCAAGTATCTCTTCACCGATCTCAGTGTCGTGTTTATGGATACCAGCTCGCCCTCCTTCGATGCGCCGGCGGCGCCACGCTCGGCGCCCATAGCCATTCCAAGGACCATCGGCCCGATCTCAACCAGATGATCGTCGGCGTGGTGATCGACGGCGAGGGCCGACCCGTCTGCTCGGAGATGTGGCCGGGCAACACCGCCGATGTCAGCGTGCTGATCCCGGTCATCAGGCCACGTTCTGCTGGGATAATGGCTTTGTGCCGATCTGGCTGGGAATGCCAGCGGCTTGCACAGGCTCGGCCGCAAGGCGTGCTTGTAGGTTGTTCAAATAGCCTTCTGCACAGGTTTGCGCCATGGAAATCGGCAGATTGATCCCGGCCGTCGCAGCCTCTTCCAACGCCTTCTTCACGAGCCCGTTGCGAATTGCCAGCTTGACCTCGGGGCCTGCGACAAGGCTGACAGCCTGCGCTGCGATACTGATGCCAGCTTCTGCCAGCGCATGCTTCAAATTGCCTCCGGTGATGGCTGTACGGACAAGGTTTTCCGCTTGCGCCTGTGATGCAAGCGCCATCGATGCGAGGTCGGCTACTTGTCCGAGGGCCGGGATGAAGCTGAGCAATCCCACCGCCGTTGCAGCCCAGTCGAGCACTTGAGAGTGCACCTTGAGCACGTCGCTGACTATGTGGATGAAGGCCCCGCCGTTCTTTTTGGGTGACTTGGTATCAGGCTGGTCCGCCCGGCCCATCATCATGTCCGCGGCGGCGTCCTGCTCCGCAGCGGTTTTGGGCACATGGGTCTTTGGCTGCTGAACGGTGCGGTTGGCAGACGACATGCTGTCGTAGAAGTCGGCAAAGTCTTTTTTGCTGACGTCACCGGAATCGACCGTATGTCCGCCGCCGAAGTCGAAGAACCCATTGTGGGTCTTATAACCCGTAATGGAATTGTTTAGCAGACTGAACAATAGAGGATCTGAGAGCAGCTGCGAGGCCGCTTGCTGTACTTTCGGATCGAGGCTCTTGTCTTCTGCCATGCTCGCGAGCTTGTCACGAGTCAGGTCGCCCCTCCCAAAGAAGGCGTCCTGATTGCACTTAATCGTTTCGATCGTATTCAGCTCAGTTCGCGTGAGGCTCATCGACGATGAAGCGACTTGCAGGAAATCCTCTTTGTGGACCTTGTCTGTCGCACCACCGTACAACTGCTTCCACTCATCCGGATGATCGACGAAGTACTGAGCGGCCGCAATGACCTGGGGCGGACATTTGCCGGTTTTCGCGTCGCCTTCGACGATCTGCTTGAAGTCAGCCAGACTCAGGTTCTTGGGCAGGTTTTCGGAGTATCGGTAAAGCTCGCGCAACGCGCCGCTCAAAGTCATGACCGACGGCTGCGGATTTCCAGTGCTGTCGGATGGAATGTAGTTCTGGGCGTAGCTTTGCGCCTGTCGGTCTTGGAATGCGGCAACTTGTGAGTGATGGCGGGAGAAGCCTGACAAATCCTTCGCCGTGATCTTGCCGCCACAGTGGCCATCGCCCTGCGAGCCGATCGCATAAAAAAGCTCTGGATCCTGCTGTAATCCCTCGATCGCCGCTTTCAGATCCGGTGGCGTAGAGGGATCATTGGCTTTGTCCCCTAATGATTTCCAACTGAGCGGGCATTGGTCCTTGTGACGGTTCAGCACTGCCACAATCTGCAACTCGGCCTGGGTCAGCGAGCCGCCGTTCCACGTGATTCTCAAGCTTTGTATGGGCGCCGGCGCGACGGAACGGGAGGCGATCGCGGAGGGCTGCGGGTCCTGATCCATTGATCCGATTGCTGCCCTCATATGCGGCGGCAGCAGGTCCAATGGGTTCCGGCACAATTCTTCCAAGGTCGACTCAACATCCCGCGACGGCAATTCCAATGGGTGCCGGAAAAATTCTTCCATCGGCGACTCGAAATTCCGCGGCAGCGGGTCCCGGAGCGCGAAGGAACCGGTCCTGTCTTCAAGCAGGTAACTGGACAGCATCGCATCAAAGGACGGCGCGCTTTCCTGATTCCTTTTGTCAAAGGTATGCGCAGAAGGTATTGGGCCCGACCAGACCTGTGCGGATTGCTGGTTCGAGCTGTTGTACTGCGGGAGGCTCGGGCTGTTGTAAACGTTAGCGGCGTTACTGATTAACATTTGTGGCTCCTCAGACGTGCAATTGCAATCCCCAACAAGGGTGACGCCAATATGTTCGCGAACGTTGACAATTCCGAGCATTGGCCGGGTCACCAAATTGCCCCTGGCCGTGCTTTAATTGCTCCGCTCCATGATGGCTCCAAGGTTCAATTCCAGCACAATGGCTGGCGATCGTTGGAGAAGCTGAATCTCATCATGAGCCGTTCAGCTTTCGAGAACCTGACAAATTCAAAAGAATTCATAATCAGGAGGCGGCTGGCGGTAATGTTTTCTCCAGAAGCTGCGGCGTATCCATCGATGTCATTTCTGACTCAGCTCAGGCTTCCCGCCAATGCCATCCTGTTGCGGCACGTCAGAAGAATAAGAGGCTTCCGGTCGTCCATCGCGGACGACCATGGTGGAGGAGCCCCGAAACAATATCAGCACGGATTCCCTCGTCGGCGCCGCCGCGATGTGAGGCCGCGCCTGCGCCTCCGCAACGAGGGCGTTGAACGTCTGCTCCACGAGCGCGATGAAGCGCGGTGGACCGGAAACCAAGACGAGGCCATTTCCCGGCGCGGGTCTCACGACATAGCGATCATCGGAGATGTCAAGCTCATCGAGAGCCACCTTGAACGCATCAAAGCGAATCGGAGTCAACACAAGCATCCGAGTTTGCGCTTCCTTTGCAGCAGATACATGGAGCACTAGCCCATCATAGTACCATTGGAGATCGTACAGCTTGGTCAAGCGGTCGAGGAACTCGCGCGGCGGCAAATCCGGCATGCGCCCGCGAATCCGCCCCTTCACCTCGGCGCTGACGCTGATCCTGATATTCAGGTTGTTGCCGAATTCCTGCAACGCGGCAGAGAGATCCTGATCAAGAACCGTATACGTATAGGGTATCGGGGGGAGCGACAGAGGAACGCCGAGAGTTGCGTGGATTCCGGTGGAGAGAAAAAACCCGACAGAGAGAAGTCTCTTCAAGCTGTACAGGATGGTGGATCGGACGAGCGTTCTTGACATCTGGTCCTGATAAACCAAACGCTGAAACTCTCACAAGTCACTAAATTCGCCAATGTGACTTTTTAAATGAATAAAAGAGGACATCGTAAGCTTGTCGTCAGCTCGCCTCTCTAGGTGCTGGGCCAACGGCGGGTGGTAACCGGCTGGACTCATCCAACGTCAAAGAAAGCATTCGTGTCCCTGCATGATGATGCCTGTCACGTCGATCTCTGCCAGTCTGATAGACTCTCTTCCTGGGGTCGGGTCATCGTCATTCGGCGAGCAGGCCCAGTTTGAGCGCGCGCTAGCGCAGGCGGCCGCCACGATGAAGAACGATACCACGTTGGGGGCAATCGGAGCGGCGCCAGTTCCTCCGCAGTTGGATGTTCAACGCGCGACAGCGCAGTCAAGCCCACTGGGCGACCGCGTGCTCCAGACGATTTCTTCCATGTACCGGGACAATGCAGTTACCCCTGCCGCGCTTGACCATCAGGTAGGCCTTGCGAAGGGCGCTCTACCTGGGCCGGAGCAGGAGCTCCCAGTCGAAGGTGGGGCAGCGGGAACGCGGATGTCGGGCGTTCCGCAAGCAGGGCATGATTTCGAATCGATGATTGCTGATCTGCGGGATCTCTACAACGGTGTCACCCAAGTTGCTCTTATTTCCAAAGGTGTAAGCGGCATCACCTCATCTGTGAACAAACTATTAAAAGAAGGATGAACGGCGCGCATGATTGGCTTAGCCCATGGCGAAATCATGCGTAGTCGCCAGTCTGGTCGGCGATCGCTTCATTTTGTCGTGCTGCCACTTCTCTTCGCCCTGAGTGGTTGCAAGGTCGATCTCTACACGCAATTGCAGGAGCGCGAGGCGAATGAGATGCTCGCGCTTCTGATCGACAACGGGGTTGATGCGGTCCGGATTGCCTCTAAGGATGGGACCAGCGCGATCCAGGTCAACGAAAAGCTGCTTGCCTTCTCAATCAACCTCCTCAATGCCAAGGGGCTGCCGCGCCAGTCTTTCAAGAACCTCGGCGAGATATTCAATGGATCAGGCCTGATTGCCTCGCCGACCGAGGAGCGTGCTCGTTACGTCTATGCCCTGAGCGAAGAGTTGTCGCGTACGATCAGCGATATCGATGGGGTCTTCTCGGTACGTGTTCATGTGGTTCTGCCCAATAACGACCTGTTACGAGCGGGCGGCACGCCATCATCGGCCTCGGTTTTTATCCGGCACGACGCCAAAGCAAATCTCTCAGTTCTGCTGCCGAAGATAAAGATGCTCGTCGCCGACAGCATCGAAGGCCTTTCCTACGAAAAGGTGGAAGTTGTTTTGGTGCCAGTGGAACCGTCCGCACATGAGCAACGGTCCAAACCGGCGACTGTTTCGGCCCAAGCTGGGTCCGTTCTAGCGCCCCTTCTGGCGACCGTGATGGGTGTTGCCGCAGCTGTATTCGCAGTAGGGTGCTATCTCTTAGTCAGTGTTCTTAGGCATCGGCGCAGGCGATCATGGGGCGAACTGTCCAAAGTCGAGGGCCGCTCAAGGCCTTCCGCTGTCGAGGCCATTCGCAAAAAGTTCATCGGCGATACGGCGTAGGTGATATTCCCAATGCCGATACCGATACAGACTGCCGAACGCGATCAGTCGTTCCAATTGCGTTCCGTGTGCCTGAGCGATCTTGCTGCTTCGGCCCATCCGACTCATCTTGCCGCACGTCTTGATCCGGCATTGTCCGCTGCGACATTGGTGCAGTTGCAGAAGAGTCCCAGGCTGCAGTCAAGACTGGCGGAATTGCTGCTTGGCAATAAGATGGATTCGAACGGAAGCGGCTGGGGGCCGGATCTTCTGCGCGGACATGATCCGCGCCGGGCTGCTCTCCTTGCCGGTAGTATCTGGCATGCCCGTTCGCTGCTCAAGCTTGTCTCAAAGCCTCACCTCACCGCGCTTATTGGACATATCGGCGCTGATGCCCACGCGTTTGGCATCCGACATCTGGCGCATGCGGTGGCAAACAGCTTGATCGCTGATCCGGAAAAACTCGCAAAGCAAATTGAATACGATGGGCATGCCTGCCTTGGTGCTTGGCTCAACGACAGTTCAGGGCTTGAGCGCAACCGTGTGCTTCTACGGTTGCCCGTCGGGAGCGCCGCCGGCGCTCCAGCGCCCGAACACACTAATGCCTCGGGCCAGTTGTTTTCGCTTGTCGTAGCGCATTTTGAGACGGAGATCCCGGTGATATGACAGCCGATGTTTCCGCAGCGCCCGTCGCGCCGCAGATGCGCCCAGTGGGGCCACTGGTACCGGCGAGTGAACTCGAGATCTGGCACAGCGCCGCAGAAGCGCGTGACGCAGCAGAACGGCATCAGCAGCGGGTTCGCAGCTGGGTACGCGCCGCTTATCAGCGTGAACGGGCGCGCGGCCATACCGAGGGCTTGAATGCAGGCGCCGAGGAAATGGCACGGCTGATTGCACGCGCAGTCTCCGAAGTTGCGCGACGAAAGGCGGTTCTGGAGCAGGAATTGCCACAGCTCGTGATAGAGATCCTAAGCGATCTTTTGGGTGCCTTCGATCCGGGCGAGCTGTTGGTGAGGGCTGTTCGTCACGCGATTGAGCGCAAATATAGCGGCGCGGAAGTTTGCCTGCATGTGTGTCCGACGCAAGTCAATATGCTCGCACGCGAGTTTGCTGGCTGCGACGGACGGGAGGGTCGGCCAAGGGTTCGGATTGATCCGGATCCGACGTTGTCGCCGCAACAGTGCGTGCTGTGGAGCGAGTACGGCAATGTCGATCTTGGACTTGATGCACAGATGCGCGCGCTGCGCCTCGGCTTCGGGTCGCATTCTGAAGAAGGCGAACAGTGATCACCCCGGTACCACAGCATAATAATCTCGCTGGCAGCCGGGCTCCCGATCCGGCGATCTCGTCGTTGAGGTCCACAGCAAAGCGAGTCGACACGCGGGTCGTGCGCGGACGGATCACGCGGGCTGTCGGTACACTGGTCCATGCCATCTTGCCAGATGCTCGGATTGGGGAACTTTGTCTGCTGCAGGATACGCGAACCGGCCTGTCGCTCGAAGCCGAGGTGATCGGTTTGTTGGACAATGGCGTGTTGCTCACGCCGATCGGCGACTTGGTTGGCCTGTCCAGCCGCGCAGAAGTCGTGTCCACTGGACGAATGCGTGAAGTGCCAGTCGGCCCGGATTTGCTCGGCCGTGTGATTGACAGCCGTTGCCGCCCACTCGACGGCAAAGGCGAAGTCAAAACCGCCGAAACTCGTCCGCTGCACGGCCGGGCGCCCAACCCAATGACAAGGCGCATTGTTGAGCTGCCATTCCCGCTCGGGGTCCGTGCCCTGGATGGTCTCCTCACATGCGGTGAGGGCCAGCGGATCGGGATTTATGGCGAGCCTGGTTGTGGCAAGTCGACGTTATTGTCGCAGATCGTAAAAGGTGTCGCCGCCGACGTTATCATAGTCGCGCTCATAGGCGAGCGTGGACGTGAAGTTCGTGAATTCATCGAGCGGCATCTTGGGGAGGAGGGCCTGCGCCGTACGGTCGTTGTCGTTGAAACCTCCGACCGCTCGGCAGTGGAGCGGGCGCAATGTGCTCCTATGGCGACCGCGCTCGCGGAATACTTTCGCGAACAAGGGCTACGCGTCGCACTCATGTTGGACTCGCTGACGCGCTTCTGCCGCGCCATGCGCGAAATTGGTCTTGCTGCGGGCGAGCCGCCGACCCGGCGGGGCTTTCCTCCTTCCGTTTTTGCCATGCTGCCAGGCCTGCTGGAACGTGCCGGCATGGGTGAGCGCGGCTCAATCACGGCCTTCTATACTGTCCTTGTCGAAGGTGATGGGACAGGCGACCCAATCGCCGAGGAATCGCGCGGCATTCTCGACGGCCATGTAGTCCTCTCACGCGCTAACGCGGCGCGATCGCATTTCCCCGCTATCGATGTGCTGCAGAGTCGCAGCCGCGTAATGGATGCGGTCGTTTCTGGGACACATCGCAAGGCAGCATCCTTCTTCCGTGATCTCCTCTCGCGCTATGCCGAGTCCGAGTTTTTGATCAATGTCGGCGAATACAAGCAAGGCGGCGATCCCCTAACTGACCGGGCTGTCGCCTCGATTGGCGACCTGAGGGAATTTTTGTGCCAGAGCGAAGGCGAGGCATCGGATTTTGAGGAAACGGTCGCATGGATGTCGCGTCTGACCGCGTGAATCGTGTTCACGCTTCGAGGTTACGGCTTCTGAAGGAAATGCAAGAGCGTAGTGCCCTTAGGGAGCTGTCCGAGAAGGAAGCCCAGTGCCATATGGCCACCTTAACCGTACAGAATGCCTCGCAGGGGCTTGCAATCGCACAGCAACACTGCGCAGGGGCCGAAACGGCGCTCTACCAAGAGCTGATGTCGCTCGACACCTTGTCTAGCGCAGCACTCGACCATCACCACCTTCGCATTGAGCGGCTTGCGGCTGAGGTCACTTCCAGACGCCAGATGCTTGATGATGCACGCATCGCTCAAGAAAAGGCCGAGACAGCGGCGTCTGAGACGAGGGCCCTATGGGTCATACGTTCGGCGGCAAGACACAAATGGCAACAAATCGAGGACGACGTCCGGCGCGCCGTCGATATTTATGCGGAGGCCGCAGGCGAAATTGAGGCTGATGATGAGATATTGCTTCGGTATGGGAGGGTTTCGCTCGCCCTGATGTCGGACAGCCAGATCCGAAAACCGCAGGTTCTCTGAATGACGCGATCGTGCAGCTTAGAGCCGCCTTGGTAACCACTGTGGTCACACCCGCTTTATTCGAACCAGCGCTAACACTGTCCCACGTGGTTGTCTCGTGGCTCAATGATATAGCGACTTCCCGCAGGCCGTTTCAAAGCCGGATCAGCGGCAAGCCGCTATCGGTGCGGATGGAACGGCTTGTCTGGCATCAGGAACCTTCTGCCATTCCGATGCTTGACTGCGTTTGGCGCGTGGGAGCTGAAACGATCGTCTTGTCGCTGTCACGACGGTTTGTCGAGGCGCTCGTCTCGACAGTGCAGAGCGGCCTTGCTTTCCCTTCCGAGCCAACTGCTTCGCTCATTCTCGAACTTGCACTAGAGCCGGTTATCGCTCGACTGGAGGATAAGGCGCAGCTGAACGTGCAGCTTCTGCACGTGCGTGAAGCCATGACAGCAGCTCCTTATCTAGAACTTGATATCGTCTTCGGCCCAGTCAATGGCAAGGGCCGTCTGTTCCTGTTCTCGCCTCTTGATGGCTTGGTGCCGTCTGCCTTCCGCGCGTTAGGCGAACTGCTTAGCCAGTTGCCGCGACAGCCGCGCGAGCTATCCCCAGAGCTGCCGATCATGGTTGCAGGAGAGATCGGCACGCTTTGCGTTCCGGCAGCGCTTCTTCGCAAAGCATGTGTCGGCGATGCTCTGTTGCCAGATATATTGCCGTTCGGCCGCGGCCAGATCACCCTATCCGTGGGCCGGTTATGGGCCGGGGCAGATATTGAGCTTGACCACCTAATCCTGCGGGGGCCTTTCCGCCCGCGATCGTGCCCCTTGGAGATTTTGCATATGACGATACAAGCCGAATCGCAGCAAGAGCCGTCGGAAGCCGATCTCGACGATCTCGAGATCGTGCTTGTCTTTGAATGCGGCCGCTGGCCTATGCCTTTAGCGGAATTGAGGAGTGCCGGCGAAGGGCATGTTTTCGAACTTGGTCGGCCGATCGCCGGTCCGGTCGACATACTTGCCAATGGTCGGCGTATCGGGCGTGGCGACATCGTGCGGATCGGAGATGAGCTGGGCATCAGACTCCGCGGCAGCTTGGCATGCAATGACTGAGATTCAGCCGGCAATTCTGTCGCTTCTTGCGGTTACAGCCGGACTCGGCCTACTGGTTTTGGCAGTCGTCACATGCACGGCGTTTATAAAGGTCTCAATTGTTCTATTCCTCGTCCGCAATGCGCTCGGGACCCAGACGATACCGCCGAACATAGTGCTGTACGCTGCGGCATTGATCCTCACTATTTTCGTTAGCGCGCCTGTTATTGAACAAACCTATGATAGGATGACCGATCCGAAGCTCCGATATGAAACGTTGGATGATTGGGTAAGCGCCGCTAAAGAGGGGGGTGAGCCCCTGCACGGTTATCTCAAGAAGTTCACAAATGAAGAGCAGCGCCGTTTTTTCCTATCCTCGACCGAAAAACTCTGGCCAGAGGAAATGCGCGCCAGAACCACACCTGATGATTTTGCCATTCTCGTACCATCTTTTCTAATTTCAGAACTCAAGCGTGCATTCGAAATAGGCTTCCTTCTCTATCTTCCCTTTATCGTCATCGATCTTATTGTAACGACGATTTTGATGGCGATGGGCATGTCTATGGTATCACCTACAGTCATATCTGTCCCTTTCAAGCTATTTTTGTTTGTCGCTATTGATGGTTGGTCGAGATTGATGCACGGACTTGTGTTGAGTTACACCCAACCAGGAGGTTGACTATTACTCAGTCCAGTATTGTCACTCTTATGGGCCAGTCGTTGGTGGTTTTCATGATCTGGATTCTGCCACCGCTCATCGCATCGGTCATTGTTGGCCTAGTCATTGGTATCATCCAGGCGGCAACGCAGATCCAGGATGAAAGCTTGCCCCTCACCGTGAAGCTTCTGGTCATTGTGGCGGTGATTGGCCTGTTTGCCCCTGTCCTGAGCGCCCCGCTCATTGGGCTGGCCGACCAGATCTTTACGGAGTTTCCAGCAATGACACCTAGCTACTAGCCTCCAAATGGATGCGTCATCGACCGAGATTCAAATCCTGTTCCATTCGGCTATTGAACTCGTCGTTGCAGCCGGCCTCGGCGCGGCCCGCGCGATAGGCATTATGATGGTCCTTCCTGTGTTTACGCGGGCTCAGATTGGCGGGCTGATTCGCAGCTGCCTGGCTGTTGCCTTTGGACTACCATGCTTGGCACACGTCAGTGACGGGTTGCAGGCGCTGGATCCTGAAACACGTCTGATCCAGATAACTCTGCTCGGATTGAAGGAGGTTTTTGTCGGCCTGCTACTTGGCGCTTTTCTCGGCATCCCGTTATGGAGTCTTCAGGCGGCCGGCGAGTTTATCGACAACCAACGCGGCATCACCAGCCCGTCCGCTGCGTCCGACCCCGCGACGAACAGTCAGGCTTCCGCTATGGGGGTTTTTCTCGGGATCACTGCAATTACTATCTTCGTAGCATCAGGAGGCCTGGAGGCTGTGATCAGCGCCCTTTATGGCAGCTTCCAGATCTGGCCCGTGTATCGGTTCCACCCCACATTGACGGCGCAAGGAGCAATGGAGTTATTAAGGCTCCTCGACCACATCATGTACACGACATTGTTGGTCTCCGGGCCTGTAGTGTCCTTCCTGGTGCTGGTTGACATCTCAATGATGATACTGCGGCGCTTTGCGCCCCAATTCAAGTCGAGCCAACTGTCCCCGACGATCAAGAATATCGGGTTTCCGATTATCATGGTTACCTACACTGCCTATCTCATCGAGGGTATGAACCTGGAGATCACACAAGCGACTGGCGCGCTTGAGTGGCTCGACAAGCTGCTGAAATGAGCAACACGAGTGAAGAGAAGAACCACGCCGCCACCCCCAAGAAGCTAAATGACGCGCGCAAAAAAGGCCAGATTGCGCGCAGCTCCGACTTCGTCCGCGCGGCTGGCACTTGCGCTGGGCTCGGCTATCTTTGGCTAAGAGGGAGCGTGATATTAGACAGATGTCACGAAGCGCTACTATTAACCGACAAGCTGCAGAACCTGCCTTTCAATATCGCTGTCCAGCAGGCGCTGGTCCTGCTAATCGAACTCGCCCTGGCAACCGTTGGCCCGCTGGTTGGAATTGTCGTTGCCGCGGTCATTTTGGCCGGGTTAATAGCCAATGGTGGATTTATCTTCTCTCTTGAGCCGATGAAGCCCAACGTTGAGAAAATAGACCCCTTTCAAGGGCTGAAGCGCATGGCGTCTGCGCGCTCTTTAGTCGAGGTTGGGAAGACGCTGCTTAAAGTAATGGTCCTCAGCTCAACGTTTCTCCTTTTCCTTCTCGGTACGTGGAAGACGATGGTCCAGATGCCGGTCTGCGGCATGGGCTGTATCGGCCTCGTCTTTACGGAGATAAAACTGCTGAGCGCGATCGGCGCCGGAGCGCTTCTGGTCGGCGGACTGATCGATCTCCTGGTGCAGCGTGCGTTATTTCTGCGCGGAATGCGCATGACTAAGACCGAAGTGACGCGCGAGTTGAAGGAACAGCAAGGTACGCCGGAGTTGAAGAGCGAACGACGTCGCCTCCGCAACGAGTCTGCTGGTGAGCCTCCGCTTGGGGTGCACCGCGCCACGTTGGTCTTTAGAGGAAGGGCGCTACTGGTCGGTCTGCGTTTCGTTCGTGACGAGATCGGGGTACCGGTCTTGGTTTGCCGCGCCGAGGGCCCGGCTGCTTCAGCCATGTTAATTGAGGCGCAGGCGCTACGTGTCCACATTGTCGATGATCATGTGCTTGCGCATCAGCTCATCCGCACAACGAAGCTGGGCAACGCCGTTCCTGCGCAACATTTCGAGCCAGTCGCGAGAGCACTCTTCGCCGCAGGCTTAGCCTAATTGTGGAGCCTTCTGTGGTTGCCACCCGCTAGTGCACGCGGCTTCCGGCCCTTTTCGACGTGTGATCGAGACGGTCTTCTGTCAGGCCTTCACGTGCGGCATTTCCAGAAGCAGCTGGCCGGTATGGTGATCTGCAGATCAGGTCCAAATCTCAACACCAGCGCAGTGGCTCTTGGGCTCCAACTGGTTTTCCTGATCCAGATCTGTCCTATGGTTGCGCCCATTCGGTTCGTCGCCTCGCGCCATCTTGTTCGCCAGGGCGATCGCCACGAGCATTCGCGGCTTTCCCGCCAGCGTATGCGCCGCCAAGATCCCCTGGAGATCGATCTGCGACCTCCCAGTTCAAACGTGACATGGCCCCGATGATGAGCAATTGGGGAAGGTCGGCTTGTCCCTGCTTCGAACGCCGCCCTAGGCGTTCCCTACCTCCCGAGGAATGCTGCCGTGGGACAAGGCCTAGCCAAGCCGCGAAGTCCCGGCCGCGTTCAAGCTGGCCATGTCGGGTGCGAATGCTTCAACCGCCACCGCGGTCAGCGGGCCAACTCCCATGGTCTGCAGCCGCCGCACTGTTTCGCTCTCTGTCGCTAGCTTCGTGAGCTGCACCGTCTTGGCCTCGATCCGCTCCGTCTTCCATGCAATCTGGCCGATAAGGTCCTCGCATTCGTGGCTAGCTCGGGCAGATTGCTCTTGATTCTCGACGGTCCTCTTAATGCGAGTGAGGTGGTGGATGCCTTGCGCGACGACGTGGCCGTATCGTAGAGAATGGCACGCCATGCATTCACCAGATCGGTGTGCTGATTGACGAGGCGCTGGCGAGCTCGGAACAAGCACTGCCATGGCCTGCTTCTATGCAACTGTTCCCTTGGAGCCAAAAGTGCTGGCAAGACCCCGCAAGTTCAAACGGCCTGTCCCGCGGCTTTGCCGGCCGGTGTAGTCCGCAGCCCGAGTTCATCAATCGCTGACGCTCAAACCAGTTCGGGTTTTCTTTTGTGAGTCCGGGAGAACGTCTTCGTCAGCTAATCGTCAGCCAGGTGGTCCATCTAGGCCTGCTGCGCCTAACCAGCCTGAGCTCAAATGCGAAACCCAGGAGTGCGAATTATCATGTATGGTCGAATTGGTGGCTCGTCCGATATCCACTACACGCGCAGTGGCGAAGTTAACGAAACGAATCAGTCGGGAGCCGCTGGGCAAACGGATGCAGGAAGCGAAAGGTTCGCGAACCTGTTTGCCCGGATGCACTTAGCCGGCGGAGGTTCCACCGGCAGCTCATCTTCGGCGGCAACAGCGGCGTATTCCCTCCGCTCCAGACCTCCGGTGGTGGAGATCGACAGGTCTACTTTCAGGAGGGAGGTGAGGCAATTTCATGGCGATAAAATCATGCACATCGCCGACAATCCACAAGAGTACTCGGAATTCGTATCCTCACGAGCCAGACGCACTGCGGACGTTGCTAAGCAATACGGCATGCGTCGAGATACGGAGCACGCGCGTTATTTCAGCTACCAATTAGGAGACCAGAGTGCCGGAGTAATGAGAACGGAAGGCGGATTCAGCATGACTGAGTTCGAATCCGAAAGTTGGCGGCAACAATTTCCTGGTCGAACTGAGATCACCTCCATAGTGGATCTACAGGTCGCTCATCCGCTCGTCGAGAATGCAGGCGATATTCTGCTGGAGCATCAACTTCGGATGGACGGCGAAAGACCGTTGCTGAATTGGCGTGCGGCTAATCCAGAAGCACAAGCCCGCGCAGTAACGATGGGGTTTGTTGAAGTGGATCATTGCGACATGGTCCTTGACCCTACCCAGCATCCCGAAAAGTGGACGAACAGTGCCGGTGAATGGCAGCGTGCAGACAAACCGCCGCTTTATCTCTGCAAAACTGAGGATAGCGAGAGCAGTGATGCCGGGAGCGCACCAACTTCACCCAGATACTCGTACGAGGATGACTTTATGTGACCGGACTCTCGTGGGAGATTGTCGCGAAGATGCGGGCCGCGAAAGGGCTCGTCGGAAACGGTAGTGCACGCAACGAGCAGCATCCATTCGGCGCAGCCTCAGGCGGAGCAGCTACCGCCTGAGCAGCGCAAGGGTTTTCCCTACGAACTGCCTAGACTCGATCAGTTTTTGATGCCGGAGTCAGTGAACGCTTTGACGCTTTGACGCGTCGTCGCCAAAGACCCAGATCGAGCCGATCGAGACGTGCAAGCTGATGCCGAGTCGCTCGGCTACCTAGCCGACGTGTTCGCAAGGATGGTCAACCGCCACCCGAACAGCCAGATCGACACCCCCCCTGCTCTGGGCGGGTCTACATTACCAAGCAGGACCTCAAGGCTGTGGCCTGAGACGCTCTGATGTCAGCATTCAAGATTTGGGCCGCAGGTGGTCGCCCGATCGGCGGATCGGCGTGCTCATCTTGATGGTCGCACATGCGTGGAGGCGGAACTGAAAGACGTCGGTGATCGAGCTTCTCTGATCCGCAGGTTGGCTACCACGTTCCCGATTGTGCGTCTGGTTGCTCCTATGTTGCTGCGGGCGTCGGTTAACTGCCGAGCAGCCGGTGCTGGATCTCGGACGCGAGGCCGCCGACTGGTGGGAGGCGGTAACGCCCCGGGCAGGTGACGCGGACCGGAACGCTGATCGTGGCCGCGCCGCGCGATGCGAGCGAGCTCAACCGGTTCGCCAGCCGCACCTGTCGGGGTGTCGAGAAAGACGAAATCGCGCTGCTGGAGCCCGACCTCGCCGGCCTTCCGCCGCGGCTCGCTCTTGCGCAGCGAAGCCCATCTCGACCCGCGCCAGGCAATGGCTGCGCTTCATGACAGGCTTTCGGCCATGGGCGTGGAATTTCGCTTCGGCGTCGCCTTGGCCTCCCCTCACGCTGCTGGGCTTACGGGGCAGATGGCGGAAGCCCCGATCCGATCCCTCGAGCGGATTGGTCATACCGCAATGGTTCCCCGTCGCCGCAACCGGATCATCCGCTGGCAAAGCTGGGTCGCCCCCCGGGGATGTCCAGGTCAATCTGAAGGAGCGGCGTTGCCCGCCTCGAGCGGTGGCGCAATGGCAAGATGGCCCTCAGATGGGTCGCAGCCGGCATGGTCGAGACAGCCAAGGGGTTCCGCAAGCTCAAGGCTCACAAGCAGTTGCCGATCCTGCGGGGCTGCACTGATCGCCCATCAGGACAGCCCAGCCGCAAAGATCGTTGCCCCGGCATCGAGGGCTGCGCAATATGATATATCGCGCAACGTCGCTCCTTCAGATTTTGAACAAGCTTCGGGAGATCCCCTCGCCCACTATGTCCGGCCGATGTGCGAGACACAACTTATTGTCTATGACTGCGGATTCCGACGTGAAGCCGGCCGCCATTCCGATCAAAGACCGGCCACCATTCCGATTTGAAGCCGGCCACCATTCCAATCAAAAGTCGGCCAGTTTTCGGCACTGAACATTACCTCCTGGGTCAGCAACTTTGGCATCAAATGCCCCGCGATGAACGGGGAGATTTTGATGCCGGCAAAGAGAAGGCTGACCATGAGACAGTTACGACAAATGCTGCGGCTTGCCGGAAGCGGGACCAGCTCCCGCGAGATTGCCGTCGTCTTGGGAATAGCGCGCAGCACGGTGCAGGATAATCTGCAGCGCGCAGCGGCGGTTGGATTGAGCTGGCCCTTGCCGGGCGAACTGACCGACGATGCGCTCGAGAACAAACTCTTCACTCGCAACGGCGTCAAACAGGGCACGAGAAGACGCACAGAACCAAACTGGGCCGATCTTGCCGTCGAGCTCAAGAAGCCCGGTGTCACCTTGCTCATCCTCTGGGAGGAGTATCGTGGGTCGCATCCCGAAGGATACGGCTACAGTCGCTTCTGCGAACTCTTTCGCAGTTTCGAGCAGCGGCTTTCGCCGACGATGCGCCAGGAGCATGCGGCCGGCGACAAGGTCTTCGTCGACTATTCCGGCAAGAAGATCCCGATTGTTGATCGCAAGACCGGTGAGATCCGCGAGGCAGAGATCTTCGTGGCAGTGCTCGGCGCATCCAGCTTCACCTATGCTGAAGCAACATGGACACAAACACTTCCCGACTGGATCGGCTCGCATGTTCGGATGTTTCGTTTCTTCGGAGGCGTTCCCCGGTTGGTCGTTCCCGACAATTTGAAGTCTGGCGTCAGCCGCGCCAGTTTCTACGATCCCGAGATCAACCGCAGCTACGGCATGATGGCATCCCACTATGGTGTCGGTGTCCTGCCGGCACGGCCGCGACGGCCGAAGGACAAATCCAAAGTCGAGAACGGCGTCCGCTTCGCCCAATCATGCATTCTGGGGCGGATGCGCAATCAGACCTTCTTCTCGCTGGCCGAGGCCAATGCCGCCATTCGCCAGGCACTCGATCGCATCAATGATCACGTCATGCGCCGGCTGGGCGTCAGTCGCCGGCAGCTGTTCGAGAGTGTCGAGCGCCCGGCTTTGGCCAGTCTTCCACTGGAGGATTACGAGTTTGCCGAATGGCGTTTGGCCCGCGTCTCGACGGATTACCACGTCGAGTTCAAGACCTTCTTTTATTCCGTGCCGCACAGCCTCATTCGCCAGCAGGTCGATCTGAGAGCAACGGCACGCACCATCGAGATCTTCCACCGCGGCAAGCGCGTCGCGGTGCATCAGCGCCGCTATGGCGGTCCTCGCCATGGAACCGATCCGGATCACATGCCCAGCTCCCACCGGCGCTATGCCGAGTGGACGCCAGATCGCTTCCGTCGCTGGGCCGCATCCGTCGGCCCCGAGACGGAAGGCTTGATTGTCGCAATCCTCGCCAGCCGCCCACATCCTGAACAAGGCTTTCGAACATGCCTGGGTGTCCTGCGCCTGTTTCGCGATGTCACACGCGATCGCGCCGAAGCTGTGCCAGCCCGCGCTGTCGAGATCGGTGGCCTGAACTGCAAGAGCATTGCCTCGCTTATCGCCAATCACAAGGCCGCAAGGCATTCCACCGAACCGACCGCCATCGTCGATCACGCCAATCTGCGTGGCCCTGATTACTTTCATTGAGGAGACACACCAATGCTTATCCATCCCACCATCGACATGCTGCGCGAACTCGGCCTTCATGGCATGGCCACCGCCTTCCAGGAGCTCGACGCACAATCCGAAGCACGCGGCCTCGAGCATGGCGAATGGCTTGCCATGCTGCTTGAGCGCGAGGCTACCATGCGCCGCCAGAAGCGTTTCGAAGCCCGCGCCAGGGCTGCAAAGCTGCGCCATGACGCACAGATCGAGAATGCCGACTTCCGTGCCGCACGCGGTCTTGACCGCAATCTGTTCATGGCGCTCGCCGGCTGCGACTGGATCAGAAAGCATCACAGTCTTCTCATCACCGGGCCGGCGGGCGTGGGCAAGAGCTGGCTGGCCTGCGCTCTCGGCCACAAGGCCTGCCGCGAAGACTTCTCCGTCGCCTATCACCGCGTTCCCAGGCTGTTTGCAACTCTTGCCCTTGCCAGAGGCGACGGACGTTATGGCCGGATCCTCAAGCAACTTGCCAAAACCGACCTTCTCATTCTCGATGACTGGGGACCGGAAAAACTCAATGATGACCAGCGGCGTGATGTGCTTGAGATCATTGAAGACCGCTACGAACGCCGATCGACAATCGTCACCAGTCAGCTGCCTCTGGATCGCTGGTACGAGATCATTGCAAACCCAACTCTGGCCGATGCCATCCTGGACCGCCTCGTTCACAACGCCTATCGCATCGATCTCACCGGTGAAAGCATGCGAAAACAGCGCTCGCCAAGAGCGTCTGAAACAGCTCAAGCTTGACCTGAAACGAAACCCAATCCAAACATCAACGAGACCCAGGATCAGTCCGAAAAATGGCCGGCTTCAAATCGGAACACCGGCCGGATTGAAATCGGAATGACCGGCCGGCTTCAAATCGGAATCGATGGCCGGCTTCGTCGGAATACGCATCTATGACGCCTCGGGCCTCACACGGGGGCGCAATTTCAACGTATTCTCGCTCAAGACTTGGCGGGTCAGCGACCATGCCGGAGCTGACCGACGCTGCCGTTCTCTTGTTGTTTGTCGCATAAGCGTTTAGGAGTGTGCTGAATCTTGGCCGCACCGGTCCTGACGTACTGGACGAGGCGCGTGTCGACCGCGCCATGGTGGCACATCGCGGTCTCATCGTTGCTGCTGCATCGCTCCGTCTGTCGGCCTGTTTCGATTTCGCGGTCCATATGGACTTCGAATGGTACAGGGGATCAGATGCCACTCTCATCGTTATCAATGCAAACCTGCTGTGTTTGGTTCTTATAGGTCTAATGGCCGTCGTCGCAGCTCGCGCGCATCGTTCCCGCTATGCGTCATCGCGATTGTGCCAACTCATTCCGTTCGGACTTCCCGTCAAGCGCAAGCGACAGGTTGAGATTGTGGTGCCACATCTGATTCCCAGGCTCTGATTCGAGAGCTTGCCGGTATAGCGCTTGTGCCGCGTCATGCCGCCCCTCAATGTCCAAGACAACCCCCTTCGCATTCAATGCACGCAAATTGCCTGGGACCGCAACTAAGACGTTGTCGAGTACCTGAAGCGCCTCATGCGGGCGTTCCTGCGCCAGCAAGGCATTCGTAAGACGGATCGCCGCATCGACATTGTCCGGATGCTGCTTCAGATCATCCCGCAACGCCGGCTCTTGAGAATCCTGACCGACGGCGCGCAAGATGCGTTCGCGCATAGCCGGATCGATGTTATTGGCGCTGAGCAACTCTGGGGGCGACGTCTCCTTCACTGGAAGAACTGGCTTATCCCAGGTAGCGCAACCGCCTAGAGGCAGAATGGCGAGTACTGCGAAGAGAATTGAGGTCAGACGAAATGAAAGTATCGGCGCAGCGACTGTATTCTCATGTGAATTCATGCTTGGTTCTCACTATCATCGAGTGCTTTGGCTATCAGTTGGCGGGAACGCGGACATCGCCAGGTTCCGCTGACGTTCCACTATTGGTCCAGGCGGAAGCTTGACGGATCCGGCGGGCTGAATAGTGAAGTCGGAGGCGAGGTCCTGATAAGACAGCACAGCAAGATCAATCCCGTTTCGGGTGAGGAAACCGCGGACGAAGCGTCGAATATCCATTGAAGTTAATACGACAGGGCGGGTCTGACCCGGTGCTGTGCTGGAGAGGATCTGACGAATCTGTGACAGCAACGCTTCGCTTTGCCGATCCTCTAGTACGAGGTAGGGGCCCGCAGCCGAATCGCGAACCGCACCGCGCACCACATCCTCAGTCTCACGTTCGATGACCAAGACGGGCACGATACCGTGTCCGTTTCCATAGCGGTGACAGATCTGCCGCTTCATACCAGAACGAACGTATTCGGTGAGCAGGGCGACGTTTTGCTCACGTTCGCTCCATTCGGCCAATGCCTCCAAGACGAGGCGGGTATTGCGGATTGGGATACCTTCATCCAACAGACGGCGCAGCACATCGGCAATCCGAGGGATCGGCGTCGTGCGCAGCACCTCCTTCACCAGATCAGCATATTCCTGCTCCATTCGGCCCAGCAATTGGCGGGTCTCTTGGATACCGACCAAGCGCGGTGCATAGCGGGTCAACGTCGCATGGAGACGCAACGCGAGGAGCTCGCTGGGACGGTGATGCCCGATGCTGGCGGCCTTGAGAGCCGGTGCATGGCCTTGTTCGACCCAGATTCTGTCCGTGTTTGCATCATGCCGAAAGGGGATGCCGCTCGATTCAATGTCCGCCAGATCGTCTTTGAGGGTTAGCTGTGTCGGATTAATCAGATCCTGTTCGACTGGCACGCCCTCGACATCTATCCTGAATTGCGACTCGGGCAGCTGCTGGTCGACCCCCACAGGGATGCGGGGAACGATAATGCCGAGATCTGCTGAGACTAGTTGCGAAACGCGTGCAATGTGCTGTTGCAATTCGACCTGGTCGATCGCATGCATAAGGGTCGGCGCAAGGAAGAAGGCGATCGGACATGCCTCCGCAGGCACGGTTTGGTTTTGCAGCTCCACTGGAGCTGCAGTTGTAGCATCGACATTGCCGGCGCCCAGCACATTACCCTTGTCAAGGCTTGCCGTGGCGAAGACTGCCGCCAAGATCAGAAAGACGGGCAGAGGGAAGCCGGGAACGAACCCCATCGCAAGCAAGACGCAGGCCGCCAGCCGCAATGCTCGCTTACTGGCTGTGAGTTGATTGACTATGTCGGTACCAAGGTTAAGGCTCGCAACCCCAGTTACACGAGTCACGATGGTCGCTGCGGTAATTGAGAGCAGCAGGGCCGGAATCTGCGAGATTAGCGCATCACCTATGGTCAGCAAAGTATAGTGATGCAGCACCTCGCCGAAGGACATGCCCTTCGAGAGCAGGCCGATCGAAATCCCACCCAGCATGTTGATGCAGATAACCACCAGCCCGGCGATGGCGTCGCCCTTCACAAACTTCATGGCGCCATCCATCGCGCCATAAAGTTGGCTTTCCTTCTCCAATGCGGCGCGCCGGCTGCGAGATTCGTTGGCATCGATGTGGCCGTTCCGTAACTCTGCGTCGACCGCCATTTGCTTGCCCGGCAGAGCGTCGAGCGTGAAGCGCGCCGCCACTTCTGCTACGCGTTCGGCACCTTTCGCGAGGACCATGAATTGCACCATGGTCACGACCAGAAAGATGACAATACCTACGGCGATGTTGCCTGAGATTACGAAATCGCCGAACGTGTGGATGATACTGCCTGCCTCCCCCTCGGCCAGGATCAGTCGCGTCGTTGCGATGGTGAGCGCCAGACGGAATACCGTGGAAATCAAAATGACGCCGGGCAAAGAGGAAAAATCAAGTGGCGTGCTGATATACAGGGCAACCATCAGCAGCAGTAGGGCCAATCCCATATTGAATCCGATCAGCGCGTCGATCACCGTGATCGGCATTGGCATGACCATCATAGCTATGGCCAGAAGCAGCATCAACGCGACCATTAAGTCCGGGTTGGCCGGCGCGCGCTTCATGAAGTTACGTAGGACGTTGGCCATGGAGGCGCCTTTGGGATCGTGTGAGAATTGCTCTGCTGCTCTGCAGCTTTCGAAGACCCACCAGCGCATGGCTACGCTTGAGCCTGAGGGACAGACGGGACGACGGGTGACCATGGGGTGTATCCAGTCTGTCCCGGACCGTCAGGGCAAGTTTCGTGCGCTCTGCCCACACGCAAGGTGGACGGAGGAAAGGGCGCAGAGAGTTCGCGGATCTGCTCGGGGATCAGCACAACATAACCGGTTCAGAAACGTTCGGCGGTCACATTGAAACGTTGCGCTCGATCGGGTCTACCATTGGCTAGCCTTTGATCAAGTTGGTTCCGGTTCTGCCGGAGCAGGACCACCCGCCGTAACTCGTTCCGCAGGACGACAATGCCTCCACGCACCGCCGAATAATAGCGCGCGACAGGATAGGTGGGCAGATTGACCATGGAGTTCTCCTTACTATGGCCTGCGAACTTGGAAGCTTTTAATAAGGGAGAACAGCAAGGCGGCCATCTCGGCTCAGCAACACGCGGCCGTCCTCGATCCGATCGACCGTCCATCCATCATCCAAAAGGGCGCCGACGAAATACTTCTCGCCATCGATGACAACATACGGCGAGGATCCACGCCAAACCGCTTCAACCGCGATTGCGGATGGCGCCTTCTCCTCTTTGATGACCACTCTATTGACCAGTGTTACAGCGCCCTTCGTGCGATGATCGAACGACTGCTGAGCGTTCTGCCAACTGGTGGCCGATGCAGAGGTGACGGTGCCCTGAGCGGTCACAACACCCTTTGCGGAGCCGATCTTAACATTGAGCAGGCCCGCTTTATCGACTTCGTCTTGCAGGTCTTTGGCGGCTGCCACGGTAGTCTGATCGTCAGCGCGGTCATTGGTCAGCTTGGACTCACGTTCGGCATCAGGTGAATTGGCGCTCAATGCACCAGCGTTGCCGGAGTAGGAGAAAATGGCCGAGAGCGCGCCGATCCCGAGAGAGCCGAGTAGCAGGAAGGCTAGTACAGGGATCGAGAGGCGTGGTGTGCCGATCGAACCAGCTGGCGACACACCCTGTACCGACCAGAGAATGGACATCGCGCCTACATGAATGACGACAGGAAGAGGAACCACAACGCGCTCGCCTGCGGCTATATTCCCGTTGCCCTCCACGCCGAATCCGGCTGCAAGGGCCTCGACCTCGATCGAATTGCCAAGAGGAGTGATACGAAGATGATGCGGCGCTAGTCCTTGCTCCACGAAGATCATATCGGCATCGAGGCCACTGCCGATTAAACTCGTTTCTAGAGCTATCTTACCGGTCAGTCCGCAATAGAGCCCCGACAGAACTTCGAAATGAAGGGAAACAACGTCATTCACGGATGATCTTCTGACCTAGGAGAGAAGCCGCACGGCCACCACCGTGCGGCTCATTTCGGTTCCACATCGCGCCACCAAGGGCGCGATCGAGGCTACCTGAGCTCCGCTTCCGACATTACTGGACGCGTTCGTCGGCCGCCTTCTTGACTGTCTGGAGCTGCATCTGAACGTTGCGCAGCAGCATACTCCTAGCCGTAGTCTCCGCGCTGACCCTCGCTAGCTCCGCGATTTGCGCCTGGAACGCAGCAGCCCCAGCGCCGCTGGCAACTGCGCTTCCACCAAGCGAAGCCGCAGTACTAGCCGCGCTAGGAGCGCCACGAAGAATGTTACCTATGGCGGACATATTGTTTCCCTTTCTGTTCGACTTGTGCCGTCATCAACGGCACGCTACCTCCTGACGAGGACCATCCAGCGTCAGGTATCCTCTTCAGTTTCTGCCATAGCGTCCTCGGCATCAGCCATGACATCGCTCATAATAGTGACCGCAACGGAACTGAGGACCTGTAGGAAGGCTTCTTGTTCAGACACGACTTGCGAGCCATCGCCAGAATTGGTCGGTATGTCCGCCCGATCCCGCCTGCCAACCGGCGCGTTATGATCAGCCGGCCTGTTATGATCAGAAGGTCCGCCGGATGCGTGCGGCGGTTGTCCATTCGAATGTCCATGCCCCCCCGTACGGGTCAAGGAAAGGCTTATGCTGCCAGCTCCACTTCCAATTGCTGCGACCATCAGGGTACTCCGGCCTTTGTCCTCATTTTCGTCGACGGGCGGCGACGCCGTGTAGGCATCCACATGCTCAAGCTATAGCCGCCAGCTTTCGACAAGCTGACGAGTCTCGGAAAAAAGGGCGCTGTCGCAAAATCACGGTTGCGGCGATCCGACCAGCGACACGCGACTGCAGCTGCATGCACTTCGTGTACAGCGCCCGTCGGTTGGCTCACTCCAAGAATCTCGGCGAGCCGTATCGAGGACAAGCCCTTGTGAGACTGGTGCATCAGCCACATGGCCTTCAGCCGGGTTGACTCCAGCAGCTGTCTTGTTTCGGCGACCCAGGCAGCGCCATCACCGCCCGCGCCCAGGGATTGGGCTTCCTCGTTGAGCACGAGGTCGTCTCTAAGCCGGTTGAGCGTCGGCCGAAGCGCTGCAAGGCTCCGAAAACCTTGCTCACGCTCCCCTGAAATCCGCGCTCACGATCCCGCGAAACGCGCGCGTTAGATCGGAATTCGGTCGTATCGGCACGCCGCGTGCGGATCTGACGCGTATCGAAGGACGGCCTGAAGAGCCATTCCATTACTTCGGTCCTCCGATCGACTTGTTTCTAGCCAGCTTGCCAACAGATTTGTCGAGGGCGCATCTCGACCGGCGAGCCGGACGATCCGCAAAGCGAGGGAGGTCATCGTCGCCCTGATCCCCTCCTTCAGGTCACCCGCACACACGGTTGGCTTGGTGTCGGCCAGAAGCCGCTCCAGCCAGCTCTATCGACAGAAGCCGACATCAGCCCCTGAGTCGGGTTTGTAGTGCCTGCCGATTGACGACGAGGTTGTCGAGGTTCAGCAGGTCTGGCTGCCATCTTTGCAATCCCCTAACCAGCGCCCGCGTGCCGTCCACCACGAAGACTCCGCAATCCCAACCGTTCCACTGCTGGGCCATGCCGGGTGACTGCAGCCTGGCGCCCAGCCTTGCTGCGAGCTCTTCTGCAAGCTTGTCATTGTATCCCCCGAAGGAGTCATAATGATAGGCAACCGGCCGTTCCCGGTCGCTGCGATCAACGAACAGCAGCGACCAATGGCTGCCGCGGCGATTAGGATCCGTAGCACTGGCATCGTTCACAGGCACGAACAGGAAGTCGGCTGTGTCGTTACCGTTCTGATTGTGGACGATGCGCTGGAATGCGCTTAGCGTGACGCTCTCGGGGCCCAAGCGCAGATGATAATTGGCTACTAGGGGATCCACGAACCGCGTCCGGGCGGCGAGATCTGGATTGTTCCCCTGCAACTCCTGCTCCAGGAGCTCGTAATCCCTCTGGATATGTTCGTCGCCTAGCCATTGCCTTGCGCCGAGCACCCGCCCGCTGCGGTCGTGGGACGAGGCTGTAGGATACAAAGCCCCGATCTGAGCATCGGAGGATGTGCTCGAAAACACCGGCGCATAATGAGCATCATCACGCAGCTCGTGCGGGGTCGACGCCAAAACAACCAGAGTGCCAAGCCCTTGATAAAATCTGACGACGGAGCCCTTGCCGGTGCCGCTAACGCAGCTTCACTCATCGGCCCAAGTCGAGGGCGATGGATAAGCGGAACGTCATAGGGCCCTGCCGGCCCCACGGCCGTGTAGCGCTCACCGCGAATGTCGTAGCTCACTATCCGCTGTTCCGCGTTCGGAAGCAACCCGAAATGGCCACAAGCGGCACTCTACTGCGAGGCCCCGACTACATCCCATGCCGAGCAGTCTGCGTCGACCGGTGCTCCGCCTCAGCAAGCGGATGGCGTGGTTGGCCGCTAAGCCCTGCGGTCAACAAGGACTTACAGAACGCAGGGGTGAGCTTGCCGCGGTGGATTACGACGTTTATGTGACCGATCGCAGCCCGGGCGTCCTGCCACTGCCGATTGTAGCCGCGCTGTTCATTGGATTTGACGTGGCAAGCGGCGAAGGAGGCATCATCCAGCGTTGCCAACTGCGCCGCACCTACCGGCCGGTTCGTATGGATGTGCACCCACATCGGATTCGGCATTGCACCATTGCGCAGCGCCTTGGGTTGCAGCCTGATCTCGAACAGTTCCCCTGGCTCGCCCTTCAACGCGCGCGGTAGATCCGCAGGCGTCAACTCCTTGGCCTCCCGCAAGTTTTCCAGGTACTTCTGCGACGGAAATGCGTAGGTTTTCATGCAATCGATCGTAATAGTGGCCTTTCGCTTGTTCACATCGTTGGCCACTCCCCGCGCCTCGGACAACATCACCTTGAGCCGGACTGTTTTCTCGTGCACTTCGCGCACATGCGCAGACGTGAGCAGGCCGCGTCGACGAGGCTCTTCCAACGCGTCCAGACAGGCCTGCATCTCGGCGGCCTGCGTCTGCAGGCGCTCGACCACGATGCCCACTACGTGATCGGCGTCCTCGGGTTTCATCTGGCGCGCTTGCGAGACGGTCCTTTGCTGACCAGCCAGATCGAACTGCAAAAGTTCGTCCAACCGCTTGAGCAGTGGCGTCAACGACTGCATCGACGGCGGTGCCTGCCAGACTGCCAAGTGCGCCGCCGCCGCCGCCGCACTCGCATGCGCCTCATTCGCGCTCACGAGCTTCTTCGTACCCAGATCCGAGCGCACGAGAACCTTGGCTGCGGGCGCTGCGTCGTCGTCGTTCGCAGCAACTTGCGGCGCCGGCCGCCCGGCGGCCAAAGTCTCGGCGCCCGCGGCCGGCTTGCTCTTGCCTTTCCCTTTCCTGCGGCGTGCGGTGCCTTCGGCCATTTCAGCTTTGCCGGCAGTGTCGGCCGTTATCGTAGCGCCCGCGTCGGCCGGCGTTGCAATGATGGCGGGCGTCTTCGGCTGCAGTGCCAGGAGGCGCATGACATCGTGCGCAGTGATCCACGCGTCGTCCATGATATGGCACAACAGGTCCAGTGGGAGGCCGGCACCTGTTGGGTCATTGCCTAGCTTGGCAAGCATGTCTTGCAACGCCGATCCAAATTCCGAAAGTCGCTCCATGACTCCTTCCAGAACAGCGCAGTGCTCTGCGTCGAGTGGGCGCCCTTCGCGGCGAAGAACAGCCTCGGACGTGGAGATAAATGCCGGAAAAACGTCGGCGATAAAGGTTCCCAGCAGACGCACCCGCCCGTTCTCACCCATGAGGGTTTCTCTCACGTCTGCCCCAAACGTGCTCGCCAGCGGCTCAATCTCGACCTTTGCGAGAGCGACACGCGATTCCAGCTGCATGCACGTCGTGTACAGCGCCCAGCCGGTGTGCAGCCGCAGCGTCGCCTCGTCGTCCCGCCGCATCTCTGCCGCTGTACCTGGTATGTTGACAGTGGCGGCGCAGGCGGAGCGCGTCCATTCGCAGCGCCGTGCTTTTTTTTCCCACCACTCCATGCAAGCCACATGGTCCTTCGCCACACTGGAAGCCACTCGGCTCAGCTGGTCGGGGGTAGCGTTGGATTGGAGCGTCCGCTTGAGCAGGGCTGCCGTACGCTTCCTGCGCTCTTCCAAGGGGAAAATAGTCTCTAAGGCCAGTTGGTTGCATTGGTCCGCCGCATCGAGCACGGCGTAGCGGTATTCACGCGCCTCATCGTGGGACAGAATGCTCCGCGCCACAGCCGGCGGCAGGCTCGCGTAGTAGTCCAGAACTGTTGAGCCTGCCTTGACGAACCGATCGGCCAGCTCTTGCCCCTCCTCCGAGTTCCGGGCTTGCGCGGCCGCATTGCGGCAAGCGTCCAGTTCCTCAATCAGGCCGTGCATTCGTTGCTTGGCTGCGTTGATTTCTTCGCCTGTCAAGGAGATGGGGACCGCCACACCCGAAGTTGGCGACTGGCTGGCGACCGGCGCCGTGTCTCCACCCTCCGACACTGAGGGAGAACCGCGCCGCCGCGCAGTGACTGCACGTGGCGCAGCGGCTGCACGTGGCGCAGCGCCCAGGACTCGATCTGCGCCGACGGAGGCACCGGAAGACCTGTCGCCAAGGGCATCGTCGGCGCCGCGCGCAATGCGAGCGGAGGACGTCCCTCTATCTAGATCCACAGAGCGCATCCGCTCCACGACCGAATCGAACGATTGACTGCCTTCCCCAGGGGCTAGACTTGAGTGCGAGCGTGAACTGCTCGATCCGGCTCCAGCATCCCCAATGCGCGATCTGCCAGATCGGCCAATGCCCGTCATGTTCCATCTCCGATAAAGGCGAGAATCGCTGCTTATGATGTTGCGGGCTGATGTCGCTCAGCCGTGGTGTATCAGGGCTTTGCCCCATAAGTGCAATCGCCCAGATGGCGGATGACATGAGGTCTGAGGAACCCGCGGCATGTTTTCGTCAACCGTCATGGTCAGCCCGGCCCCACGACGGCGTGGCCTACATCCTGGCCAAAGTACACGCCAGCAGCAGCCCAAGATCGGCCGAGACTGGCACGCGATCGCATCACGCCGCACGCGCTGTCCTCAGTTTTGTAGAGACAGAGCGAAGGTTTGATTGCACGCTGCCATTCACCGGCACCGTTCTTGGTCCACTTACGCCG
This sequence comes from Mesorhizobium sp. M1399, assembly GCF_040317735.1. Taxonomy (NCBI): domain Bacteria; kingdom Pseudomonadati; phylum Pseudomonadota; class Alphaproteobacteria; order Hyphomicrobiales; family Phyllobacteriaceae; genus Mesorhizobium; species Mesorhizobium sp. M1399. Next base: position 34,337 of record NZ_JAMYKZ010000021.1, on the reverse strand, counting down.
AAGATGAACTGCCGGTAGAACCACTCCGGCTAAATGCATCCGGGCAAACATGTTCGCGAATCTTTGGCTCGTTTGCCCGGTGGCTCCCGACTGATTCGCTTCGTCAGCTTCGCCACTGGATCGGACATCGAACGAGGCACCAATTCGACCATACATGATAATTCGCACTCCTGCGTTTGCATTGGGTTCAGGCTGGTGAAGCGCGGCAGGCCTAGATAGACCGCCTGGCTGACGATTAGCTGACGAAGGCGTTCTCCCAGACAGATAAAGAAAATCCGACCTGGCTCAAGCGTTAATGAAATCGGGCTGCGGCCTACACCGGCCGGCGAAGGCCGCACAAGTCGCCCGGGGCAGACGCGCTCGGCCGCGGTGGCATGGGCGGCCGTGTCGATGCGCACTGGGTTGAACGGTACGGCAACGCCATCATGCTTTCCGTCGTTGGCGGTGTCTCTGAATATCTGTCCTCGCTTGGAGATCGCAGCCAGGATGGACAACAGCGCCAGGTGTCGGCGATCGATCCCGTAACCGGCGAGACCACGACCGTAACTTAGGGTGGCAATGGCTCGCAGCGCGACGCCCGCAGCATCGCCTTCGATAAGTCATCGACCGCCCTGCAGCAACTCGCGCAAGAGGCGTTTCGCGACACGCAGAACATTGGCCCGACAGTTTACGCCGACCAGGGCACATCCGATCGTCGTGCTGGTGCGACGAGATCTCGATTTCTCGGATTTGTATGCTGATCCCATTCAGGAAGAAGTGGCGCGCCTTAAGGCAGGTGGGCGGCCGAAGTCGGCGATCGATCCGACGCCTCTTTACGCGACGCCAAAGGATCATTTCTATCCGGGCTATGGGAGCCCGGTGAAATGAATGCCGTGCATCCCCTCCCCGACCCATGGGCGAGAGCCCCGGTCCTGCACGCTCATCTGGAGCCGATATGGTCCTATTTGAACGAAGATGCGGTGTCCGAGATTGCGATCAACAGGCCGGGTGAATTGTTCATCGAACGCCTCGGCGCGAAGGAAATGGAGCACGTCGTCAAGCGCGAGGTCACGCCCGGCTGGATTCGTAACATCTCGACCGGCGTCGCCTCGGCGACAAACCAGGTCATCAACGAAGAAAAGCCGGTCCTGTCGGCTGCTCTGCCTTCGGGTGAGCATCCAATGCATCTTGCCGCCGGCGGCTTCCGAAGGCGGAGCGATTTCGATTCGCAAGCAGGTCATCATGGATATGAGCCTTGATGCCTACAAGGATCTCGGCGCATTCGAGAACACGGCGATGGGCAGCGGGCTGGCGCTGTCGGCCGAAGAAAAGCGACTTGTCGAGATGTTGCACGACACGTCGCCGATGGACTTCCTGCAATATGCGGTGCGCAGCCGCGATCGTCGGTTCCTGCGGTACGTCGACCGGCAGCCGCGCGGTGCGTTTCGCGCCGGCTGATCCGGCGGCAATACCGCATGCTACAATCCGATGGATTTCATCTCGCTGGATTCAGCACAGCGCGACATCGATCTTCGCAATATCGCTGCGGCGCTGTTCCCGCGTCCCCCTTTGAACGCCCATATTGGGTAAACGATGCCCGCCTCCTTTTTACCGGCATTGCATCCTTCGTCATGGAATCGCCTCCAATCCCGAACGAGAAAAAGACCTTCGCAACAATCCTCGAGATCATGAACGCTGCCGAGCAGCCGCTCCTCGAGTTCATCGGCTCGCTGCGCGAGGAGCGCCGCCGCGAATGCTTGCACTTCACCTTACAAACCCTGCTGCCCTATTTCGAGATGTCTGAGCGGCAGTTTTCCGGAATCTATGCTGGCGTCCGGACCGGCATGGCTCCTTTCTTCAACGAGCGCCTGATGCGAGCTACATCGCGCAGCACATTCGATATTCGCAAGCTAAAGCGCGATCGGATTTCTCTTTATCTCGACGTGCGGCGCGAGCAGATCACGTCGCTTGGACGGTTGTTCAACGTAGGACGCGACGATCGGTCAGACGCCCTTCCATTGGCTGCGGTCGGCGCCAGACGGTCGCGGAGCTTCAAATCTGATCGAGCTCCCGAGCGAATTGCCGTCCTACGAGCATTCGGGACCGATCCCGGCCTACAGGCACGCCTTACTTCGGGCGGCGGATCAAGTGATCCGTGAGGGGAATGCCACGCCGGCATGGCTCGCCAATGACTTCAATGCCAACTGTCGGCAGTCACATCATAAATTAAGCATAGCTCCGCGACACATATCCAAGGTGGCGCACAATCCTGCGAATTGTCATCGCTGTGACAACAATCGCCAAACCAAGCAAAGTGGCGAACTCGATTCTGCTCGCGAGATCCCAAAGCTCTCCGAACGGTATTAGATCCATGAAGCGAAACACGGCACCCTGAAGCAGGTAAAGCAGCAGTGTGCTCTGACCAAGCTCCAGCGCGACAAAGCGAGCTACGCGAGTTGAATAGCCAACTCTCCAGCATAGGAGTATAAGCTGCATCGCCACTGCAGAAGTTGCTACCGAGCCAGCGAACATCAGCAACACTTGTTTGGCCGACTGTGCATCGTAGATCAAAACGAGATTGTTGTAGACGTACGTCTCCTTTCCCCAAACAAGAAAGCAAATGAACGCAGCCATCGAAAGTAACACCACAAAAATAACCTTGTGGCGCCTGATGCTAGCTGCCTGCCATCCGATCGGCTGCGCAAACAAGAACCCAAAGCAAAAGAACGGGTATGTGTATCGTACTAGCGGGGCTATTGACCACGGCACGGGCGCGAATGCGATCGCAATTGCGGATGCGCTTATGATCCACACCGACGAGCCATTGAAAGTCGTGAGTAACTTAATCAGGACGAAGGACGCGAAAGCTGCCCAGATGAACCAGTATGTACCAATGAACTCCCTAAAAAAATCCAACATTCCACTGGTTAAACTGTTCGCCGAAGACATTACGGCGGCCTTCGATATCCAAATCAACGCACACCAAAAAAGCATGGGCAATACTAGTTGCATTGCTCGATCACTGACGCCTTGAGGGAACGATTTGCGCAGAATCGCCTTTGGCGAAATCGAAGCTTAGGTCTCGGGACTTTGTCCCTTCTGGGCGCGAGTCGCGCCCCTTCGAACCGACTGTTATGTGATTAAGCATCAGGCCTCCAGCCGATATCCTGCCGTTATTGCTTCCGCTTTGGTTCTAGAGTGGTTCACGCACGGCATCTTCGGATCCCATTCTGGATTGTCGCACCCCAATCCAGCCGGTAATGGAGAGATGAGGGCCGCAGCACGACAGAAGCCGAACAGGCCTGTTCTAGGCTAGAAGGCCGAAATATTTCCGTTGAACTTCGTCCTCATCGCCTCAATTGCGGCCGTGCCGCCGCCTGGAATGTAGATCAACCGGAACTCAGGGCTGGCATCGGCCAACTTCGATTGGTTTCGAATGGTCAAGCGGCGCCGGTCGGTCCATAAGCCTTCGTCAAGAAACGGGCGGTATCCGCTATTCTCTCTAGTCGGTAAAATCGATTGTGTTTATGGAACGCATGCGCATGATGGATACATGCGCATCTTGCAGTGCATGGATGAGGCGGCGATTCCCGCGGTGCAGCACCTTTCGAGCGCGTGCCACAAAATCGCTGGGTTGGACCTGCGCGGCGACTGGGTGGAGATCCGCCTGATCTAAAGCGTCACCCACCCGACGGACAACATCTCACGACGCGCCGAGCAGCTTGGCCAAGAATCCGCACTGGCCGATCTCGCGCTGCGTGCGATCGCCTCCTCGATAGCATTGGAGCAACACCTTCTTGAAATCGGCTTGTGCGGCAATTTTGTCGTAAAGCTCATGGTGGCGACTCCCGCACGCGCGCAGGACAGCCGGCAGATCGCGCATCTTGGCGATCCACCCTGCCATTCGGCCCGTCGTTCTTCTTTATTCCAATGGAGATCGTAATCAGGTCCGGACGGTCACGCAGTGAAGTGTTCTCCCTTCGAGCAGCCACGTCGGCGCCGCTCAGAATCTTCGACGAGCGCGCCAGGACAGCATCGATCTCCGCAAATTCTTGCCAGCAGATCGTCCTCACATCATCATGCCCTTGGCTTCAACCGGGCTGGTGCCCTCCCCTTCCCGGCTTTTTGTCCCGACGCTCGGGTCGCGCCGCCCGGCCCGGTCAAGGCCAAAAAAATCGTCGCGGGTGAGCTCCCACTCCGGCTTCTGCCAAATATTCGTCGGCGGGTTCGCAGCACCGCGGGCGCACGGGTGAGCTCGTGGGTAGGAGTGCGGATGGAAGTAGGCGATGCACATCGTCACCAGCACCTCAGATTGTGTGAGGTCCACGGCCCGCTCGTTTCCGCCGACGGCGGCGCGGCGGGCGTCGGTATACGCAGGGCGGGTCCGTCGCCTTGGCCTCAGTTTCGGGGCAATGGCAAGCCCCGGTCCGCGCGGCGCCGAGTTGGGCGGAAAGATCGACGGCGCGCAACGCGGGGCTCCTACGCGACGAGCAGTTTTTCCCCCGGTCTGACCCGGCCTCGACTCCAGATGCCGCAATGACCGTCGCGGCCCGGCGCGACTGATCGGGTCTCATGCCCAAAGCTGCCTCGGTGCCCAGTAGCCGGCACCGCATTGCCCCTCCCAGGCGCTGCGCCAGTAAAGCGTCGGCGAGCCAGCATCCGACGGTGCGTTCGAAGCGATCTCATTCGGCGGCCATGATCGCGCCGGTCACCATGCCGCAGCGGAAAGCTGCCGAGCTCGTCTGGTCAGGTCGCTGACCGCCTCGTCGTCGCGGGCGACGATCGAAATCTTCCCCACCGCAGCGAGGTTTCTCCCGTTAGAAGATCCTCAGCGGGATGGGCTGCCAGTTCACGCCCGGTCAACAGCATCCGGCCCGCGGGGTCGACCTTGTCTCCCGGTCGTGTGAGCAGAAGAACATCGCGAAGTGCGGCTTCATCCTCGACGCCGCGAGCCTGCTTCGCCGTACCACGGCCGCCGAAAGCCCTAGGCGCTGTCACCAGGCGCCAGCCCACCTCTCTAGCTGGCGGACCATCTCATCGAGCGCGCCGATGGCCGCACGGTCAGTGATTGCAATGTCCTCAATGCGCCGCAACTGTTTGGGTCGGGGGCAGCCCTGTGCAACCAGGCCGGCACCGCCGCGTCGGCGCGGCTTCCGTGGCACCGGGAAGAGTGCCGTGGTGGCGCAGGAGGGTTTTGGCTCAGAATCATGGAACACGATGAATCATCGCGGCGCATTTTGTAGAGCGAACGATAAGTCTTGCACGACCAGCCATTTATCCCTCGCGAGATCAATGCCGCGGGCAATTAGCAGGCGAACTCCGTCCGGACTGAGTACCTGTTTCAACGCGGGCAAAAGAAGTTGTGTAGCCATGTCACGAAATGCTTGGTCCGCTTCTCTGCCGGCCGATGGTCCATGAAATCCCCTCCCCACCCATGACACCAGACACCTCCTTGCCAATATGCCGATCAAGCACCGGCCGCCATGGCACCAGCGTGAACTCGCGCGATTTCTCGATGACAGCGTATTTTCCGCCGGCGAGCTCGACGGAGCGGCGGAGCGTGCCTTCTATTCGATCTCCACTCTGGGCTTCAGAATAGGGCAGACCGAGTTCGTTCGACAACTGGCCGGCCACGCGGTTCAACTCGCGTTGGCGCAGCATCGAAAGCATGTTGGCGCGATAGACGATCCGGTCCTGCTCTTCCCGAGCAAGACCTTGCGCAATCAGCCACTGCCGTCGGCGGCCTTGCGCCTCTCGGACATCGCGGCCGAAACCAGAGCTGTGCAAGGCCTCCGGTATGTCGGAAACCAGCTCTCGATCGAGCCAGGTGGCGCCGTCGAAGCTGACTTGTTGTTCCAGCGGCGTCGATGAGAGCTTGTCAACCGTGACAGGCTCGGCCCCGGCCCGCTGACGCTCGTAGTCAGACACACGGTCGAGATGATCCGGTGCGACGATCCAGGTGCCGTCCGGCTCGCGCTCGACACGACCGGTCGCCCGGCGGATCGCCTCCAGTCGCCGCACGTGCGTTTCAGCAAAGCGTTCGGTGGCCGACGGGTCATGCTTGAGATGGATATCGATGCTGTAGCGCCCGTCATGGGCCGTGGCGATCTCGGCAATTGTGCGGTCGACTTGCCTTGGCCCGGTGTCCCTCGGCGTGACCCGCACTATGCAGCCCTCTGGCGTCGGTTGGGTGGCCTCGCCTTTGCCGATATCAACATAGTGGCTTTTGCCGTCCACGCCGTCGACGACGAGGTAATGGCGGTCAGTGATTTCGTCGGCCAGGCCGCGCGCAATGATGCGGCCGACGACAGGCTGCATCTGCTCTGCAGAACGATCATGGACAACATAGTCGGCGACACTGCGGGCGAGCCCCTTGCCGGTCAGTTCGCGGTGCATGGTCTTGATGATGTCGCCCCGCTCGCCGATGCGGCGCAGCGTCGCTTCAAGCTCGCCATCAAGGCGCCAGCGGCCCGAGCCGACTTCCTCAGCCAGACCCATCCGCTCGAGCTTACGCAGGCGCCCCTGGTGCAGCGTCTGGCGAAACGTGTCTCGGCTGGCCGGTGAGACATGCCCGTCATCGTCGCGCAGGCGGAGCAGCTGCCGATCGATGCTGGTGAAGCGTTCCCGCTCCATTTCCTGGCGCAGGCGTTGCTCGATCTCGCGGTCCGTTCTCGGGCCAAGGTCGAGGCTGACCAGCTCGGCCGCCCGTTCACGGATTCCAGACGAGATGTAGTCTCGCGCGATGACAAGATTTTCGCCGCGGTCGTCCCTGCCGCGGACGATAATATGGGTATGCGGATGACCAGTGTTGAAATGATCGACGGCAACCCAGTCGAGCCTGGTGCCGAGGTCTTCTTCCATCTGCGCCATGAGGCGCCGCGTGAGCGGCTTCAGGTCATCATACTCGATGCCGTCTTCAGGTGCGACGATGAAGCGGAACTGATGCCGGTCGCCATCGGCACGATCGATAAACGCCTTGCCATCGACGCGGTCGCTGTCGGCGCTATAGAGCTCGCCAGGCTCCCCTTCGCGGGTGACGCCGTCGCGCTGGAGGTAGCGAAGGTGTGCACGTGCCCCGTCAACACCCTTGCCGGCCAGCTTGACGATACGGGCCTTGACGACGGCGCGCCGCTGCCGAAACGCCGCGTGGGGGTCGCGCGCTCTGAGAACGGCGGCAGCAGCCCCGCCGCGCCCCGCCCGGCTTCCGATGAAGCGGCCACGGCGACCGCTGCCGCCGCCGGCTCGGTTGATCGCGGCGCGGATCTGGCCGGCGAAACGCTTGCCTGCCTTCGAGCCGCGCGATCCGATTTTGCCCAGGCTCGGCTTGAACTCTTCATCCTGCATTGAGCCTCCTAGTAATCTTGCGCAAAATCAAAGCTTTGTCGGCAGAAGCTCTCCTGACGCTGAAGGCAGCCTCCATGAAAAACGATGTGCAGACAAAGACTTCGCCGCCTCCAGGAGGCGATGCCTTTATCTTGCCTTCCGCGGACCTGCCTCCCTACCCCGCCCGACCCACGGTACCCCTGCCCTCACCTGCGATCCGGCCGGCCTGACCTTGCTCGCTCCGATCCGAGCGGCACCACGATTTGGCCATTCGGATCGGTCGCGGAAACACCGTTTCGCAGGAAAAACAGCGACTGCCCGGACGGGATTTCCGGCGCTTTTCCGGAACGGGATTTGCCGGTGAACGCGTCCATGTCGGCGGCCGCGATCCCCGCCGCCTTGAGCTCTTCCAGATACGAAACCGTCTCGCTGGGCAGCGGTCGCCCACGCTGCAAATGCTGTTCGTAACGGTCCGGCCCAGCGTTATAGGCGGCAAACAGGCCGGGAAAGCCGAAGCGGTCATACATGGCGCGCAGATAGGCAGTGCCTGCCAGAATGTTATCGCGAGGGTCGTGCGGATCGGCTCCCAGGCCAAGCTCTGCGCGCATCTCCTCGTAGGTGCCGGGCATCACCTGCATGAGGCCAATAGCGCCGGCGTGTGAGGCGATCGGCCGTCCGTCCAGCATTGTCTGCCCCCGGCTTTCGGCATCCATGACGGCATAAATCCAGGGCTGTGGAATGCTGAAACGCCGGCTTGCTTCGGCTACGAACGGCTGCCATCTTGCCAGCTGCGGACCACGGGAGATGGCGGCCGGCTGAGCGTCGGTCGCGGCGGAACAGGCGCATGGCGCTATCGCGACCATGCCCAGCATCAGGAGGGTTACTCGGTCCATAGCGGCACCAGCCTCCCGACAATATTTTCGGCCGGCACCGGCCCGAAATAGCGGCTATCGAAGGAGTGATTTCTATCGTTGCCGAGCAGGAAAAACTCGTCGGCGGCGAGCTTGCGGCAGGCATTCCACCAAGGCAGCGGACGGTGCTGCGTGTCGGTTGCCAGCCGGCGCGCGACAATCTCGCCGCCGATGATGATGGCGTCGCCGAAGGCGCAGACATGCTCGCCAGGCAGCGCGGCAAGGCGCTTGACCAGCGGCACATTGCTGGGCAGATAGAAGCGTTCGGCGGCGAGATCGGCGACCGGTTTTGGCGGGCGGACGAGCACCAGATCGCCACGAGCCGGCGATCCGGACGCGACGCGATAGAGGCCGACCGGCGCACTGGCCGAGGCGTTCCACACCAGCCAGGGCGATGGGTTGTCGAAAGCGGCGAAGCCGATCAGGCCGAGGCCTATTGTGGCCACGGGGATCGTCTTGCGCGCCCGAATGCGCCGCAGATGGCTGCCGATCAGACGGATAGTGGGACGCCGGCTCATGAGCGGCCTCCCTCACCGGCCGAGCCGGAATTGTGCCCGCCATCCTCGGGCCTGGTCGCCTGCGCGCGTCCCTTCGACCAGTCGTCGAGCTCGTCGATGTGATAGCGGACATAGCGGCCGTGCTTGCGAAATTGCGGGCCGCCGCCTTTGAGCCGCATCTTCTCCAGCGTGCGCTGGGACAGCCCGATATAGAAGGCGGCCTGCGCGGTGTTGAGAAACGGACTGCCCTTCTTCGCGCGGGCCGCGCGTTCGTTTTCGTCGTCCATGATGATCCTCGTTTCGCTACGGACAAGCGAAGGCGAGGATCGGCGAGCGAGATCGTTTTGGGGACGGGCGAAGAGTGGGGGGCGAGTTTTCGCCGCCCCCTCCCGAAAGAGCCCCGCGCCGGTTGCGGCGCGGGGCTCGAGGCAGGCGGTTCAGTCGACCGGGTTCCAGATGATGGCGTATGTGTCGTCGTCATCCTGGCCGGCGGCGCGGCCGAGATTGGCGTAGAGCTTGCGCGGGCCGAACTCCGGGGCGGCAATCGACAGGCTCACATAGTCCTTGCCGGAGGTCTCGCCGGTACGGATCCAGCCGGCCCCTACTTCGACCCCTTGCGTCAGCACCCGGAAGTCGGGATGGGTGTCGGCGCTCTTTGCCTGATTGGGCACGATGTCGATGTCGGCGCGCACGCTGAGCGTCTTGAGCTGGCCCTTGTAGCCGCCGTTTTCCTGTTTGGTGACGTATCCGATCGCGGTCATTTTCAGTCTCCTTTGGTGCTCGCCGGGGACCATTCCCCTGCGATGGCGGACCGTGATGGGCGCGTCCGGACCGCCGGAACCGGGACGGCCGCAGCGATAGCGGAGGACCCGAGCGGGCAGCTTTTTTGAAGCGAAGCAGCGCGAGGAAGCCGCCGCAGGCGGCGGGGAAAAAAGCTCGTGGCGAGGGTTTCGGGCGGGCCGGATCCGCCCATAGGTCGTCAAGCCAGCCGCAGGGGAATGGTCCCTGAGACACCATGGAGACAGGTGGCGCGATCGGTGACACAAGGAGCCGGCGGCAATGCAGGGCGCCGGCTGCGCGGGCTCTGTCGGCAACCGGATCGGACAATTGGCCCCATGCGCCTCGCGCCTCGGCAAGCAACCCGGCGCGGTGCAGGGCTGCCCAAATGGGGGCGAGTTGGCGTCGGGATTTCTCGCGCGCGGCACTGGCTCGACAAGACGACCAATCGGCAGCCGGCGCGGCCCGGAGCGGCGCGCGCGACCTGAGCAGCGGTACTCGAGAGAACCGCCGCTCGGGCCCTGATCGACTATTCGCGCGCGAACAGCGGCTGCACTTGTGCCCACTGATCGGCGGTGCGGAAACCGCCGCGACTGGTGTAGCTTTCGGCGGGGAATTTCATCCAGCGCGGCAGCCAGGTCTCGAGCCTGAGGCGGCCATTCTCGCCCGCAAGGAAGTCACGGATGATCTTCTTTTGCGTCTTGACCTTCTCGGCGACATTGCCATCCGCGACCAGCTTGCCGCCGACCTCGGCCAGCATCGAATTGGCGATTTCCTTGTCGCGCAAGAGGTCGAAGAAGGCGTCGTCCGGTTGCCACCATGCGCCCATATCGACATTCAGATCGTTGCCGAGCGCCTCGATGACGGCGCTGCCGGCTGCAAGCGTCTCGGCCATGACAAGGGTGAGAACGCGCATGACATCGTCGTCGCAGAGCGCCAAGAGGCGCGCGAAGACGCCGGCGATAGCAAAGGCGTCGCCATTGCCGCCGGCGACCACGCCATCCTCATCCGGTGATCCGAGCAGGGCCAACAATTCGCGCCGCTTTTTGCCGAATGCAGCTTCGGCCTTGCAGCCGGCAAGGCTGGCAGTCACCGTTTCGTTGACTGCTCGCTGTGGCTCACGGCGCACCTGCCACAGGCCGGAACCGGTGATGGCGTGCGCCACCACGAGGCGCAGCGCCACGGCGGGATGGTCGAGCATGGCCGCACGCACGGCCGCATGGCGATGCAGATCGACATAGTTCTGCATCGGGCCGGTGAGTTCGGGGCGCGGCGGCTTGGCGGCTGTTTCTTCTTGCTCACCGCCCTCGCGGGCGCGGCGGGCTTGCTTGCGTGACAGCCAGCCCTCGTGACACTCGACCTCGCCGCGATACGTGACCGCGATGAAGACCTTGCCGCCCTTCTTCTTCGGGGTCTTCTCGTGGTCCCATGGGTAGAAATACTGGCCCGGCTCCAGCAGCACCACCTCGCTCCAGCCGTCGTTCAGATAGGTGTCGCGTCTGGCGGCAATCGCTTCGTTCTGCTTTTGCCAGAACAGGTCGGCATCGGCGAAATAGCTGTCATCGCCGAACAGGTCCGAGGTGATCAGGCCGGGATATTCGTCGATGGCAAACAGCGCCACCTTGGTGGAAATCGACTGGCCGCCGAACAGCCATTGCTTCAATTGAAAGCCACGCGGCGCGTATTGATCGGGATCGGCAGACAGAGCCAGCCAGTCCTTCTGCTGCGCCTTGGACGCCATGGTGAGATGGCGCACCGTCTCGGTATCGATCTCCTCGCGCCGGTAGGCTTCGCGGATTTTGGGCAAGAGGTCGCCAAGCGCCAGAATGCGTTTGACCTTCAGGTCAGTGATGCCGAAGGTCGCAGCGATATCGGGAACGGTGCGGCCTTGCCTGACGAGCCGCGAAAACGTCTCCCATTGCGAGACTTCGTCAGGATCGAGGCGGGCGAGGTTTTCGATCAGCGAGGCTTCCAGCGCATCGGCGTCGTCACTGTCCTCCATGATGGCGCAGGGCAAGGGATCGCCTTCGCCGCGCTCGTCGGCAAGCGATTTCGCGGCGAAATAGCGCCGCCTGCCGGCAACGATCTCGAAGGTTTCCGGCTGGCCGTTGGGCCGCACAAGGAGCGGCACCAGCACGCCGCGCGCACGCACGGATGGCAGGATGTCGGATATGTCGGGCGCGCGTTTTCCATGGCGCATGTTGAGCGCGGAAATATTGAGCCGATCCAAGGGGATGTGGGCAAGCTGCATGGTTACTCTCCTTCGCTTTGGTTGAGGTTGTCCCGCCGCAGAGGCCGAAGGCCGGCGCGGCGGGACGGTTTTTGCGCCTATCGGCGCTGCTGTTCCGCCGTGTCGGGCGGAAGCTCGGAATGGGGCTTTGACAGGGCGTCTGCTGCTTGCCGCAGAAGTCGCTCGGCCTCGGTGATGTGGCCGCAAATGCGGGCGGCTTCGGCATAGACGGAGAGCGTAAAGCGCGCCTGGAAATGCAGGTCGCGCTCGATGCCGAGGCCAAGCGGACCTTTTACGGATGCAAGCTCGGCCAGACTGACGCTGCCGAGTTCGGGGAAGCCGAAGCCGAGATCGCAAAGGCCGAACAGCGTGTCGCCATCGGCGTCGAGTTCGCTCAAAAGCCACGTCGCGGCACCTGTCGGATTAAACAGTTTCACAACGGGAAAATGGTCGATGTCGGCGTCGGCGGTACCATTGGCGAGCAGTCGTGCGCGCAATGGATCGGTGATCAGGATCATGGAAAGACTCCTTGTCAGAACAGGTCGAGTTGATTTCTGCTGGCTTCATCGAAGAGGCCGATATCGAGCGGCTTTTGCGCCGCGCGCGGAGACATCGGCGCGTCCACAGGAGGGTGAGCCGATCGCGCGTGGTGATCCGCCGGCCACCGGGAATGAGCATCTGCTCGCCTTGCGGCGTCGGCTCGGTCGCGGTCAGTTGAGGATCGCGCATCGTCATGCCGCAATCCCTTCCTGCGCCTCGCGTTTGGCATCGTCCTTAAAGCCAAACAGGAAATCGGCGGCCTTGGAGGCAAGACTGGCGGCACGGAAGATGGCGCGGTTGTCCTCGCGCAGCACCTTCAGCCATGAGCCGATGTAATCGGCATGACGCACGGTCGGCTCGATACCGAGATTGCTGCAGACGAAGGCGGCAGTGATTTCGGCGACCAATTCTTCACGCGCGTAAGCCTTGGAGCCGAACGAGCCGGAGAGGTCGCGAGCAAGCCGCGTTAGGTGGCCGGTCCAGTGGCCAAGCTCGTGAAAGCAGGTCCGGTAATAGTCGATCTGGTGATGGAACGCCGGCTGCGGCGGCACCTGAATGTGGTCGCTGCCCGGCATGTAGAAAGCGCGATCGCCGCCGACCCTGAAATCCGCACCGCTGGCGCGAATGAGCGTCTCGGCCTGCGGCACGATCTCGCACTGAGGCAGCGGCTCGGCGGCGGCGTGGAGGTGTTCCGGAAGATTATCGCACTGCGCGACATTGAAGACGGTGAAGCGCTTCAAAAAAGGCACGGCCTGTGGTTCATCGCCCTCGTGGCGTGCGCGCTCCTTCTCGTCCTTGGGGACAAAGCGGTCGGCATGCACGATGGTCGTGCCGCGCTCGCCCTTCCTGACATTGCCGCCAAGGACGAGCGCCTGCCGGAAGGTGAGCCAGTTCTGGCTGGGATAGCTGCGCTCGATCACCGCGCCCCACAGGATGAGGATATTGATGCCGGAATAGATGCGCCCAGAGGATGCATTCCTCGGCAGGCCAAGGCCTGCCTTTGCGCTGCCCCATGGCTTGACCCATGGCACGGTGCCGCGCTCCAGCTCGGCAATGATGCGGTCGGTGATCTCCTGATAAAGGCTGGCGCCCGGGCGCCCGCCCTTGCCTGCGCCAGCCTCTGTGCTGGCACAACGCTTGCTGTTTGCATGCATCGTTTCATCCTCCGCTCGCCAATCGCCGCGCCTTTCCCCGGAAGCGGGGTGGGCGGCGAGTCGCGACCGGAAAGGCCCGCCGTGGTAGGCGGACCGCATCCGAAGGACCGGAACGAAGAGCAGGGCCCTGAGCGGCACGCGAAGGGTTGCGGGCTGCCGCGGCGGGCCTAGAAGGGAGTGCCGCCCACCCCGCGCCACCGGGAAAGGCCAACAGACAAACCGCGCCGCCCGCAAGGGCGGCGGCCGTCTCAGCCCGAAGGGCTGCCCACGCCAAGGGGCGAAGCCGAAATGGCCGAGACCGCCTGAGCTTGCCGAAGAAAAGCGGGCTCGGTTCACGAGCACCTGGTGCGCGTCGTCAGGCGCGCGGGCGCCCGCCAGGACAGATTTTTCGCACGGATCATCGTCAAGCGCCGCAATTACGTCGAGAAACTCGACGACATCGCCGCCGTGCGCGCGGCTTCCTACGAACAAAGCCAGCGCTCGCCTTTCAACAGGTTGAGGCGCGTGTCCCAGTAATATTCCTGACCGGGATCATGATAGACGCGCTCGCCCGTTTGTGGCTTATATTGGCTTTGATGATGCAGCCGACAGCGGCAGGGTCGATTCGAAGGCAAGAATGCCAGCCAGGAGTTGTCCTGATAGCGATGGTTGCCCACGCCCCTTCCCTCCCAAGAGAGAATGCGACGTTTGCGGCCTAGAGTCTACAAGTCGGGTCTAATTCACCGGTCCTGTTCCGAACCATTGAATGAACGGCGCATCCTTCCCCGTGATATCCTTCACCGTCTTTAACAGCGCTTCATGGGTGCGCTGGAGAGCCAGGTAATGGTTGCTGGTAGGTGATAGAAGCGGCTGGACGATGCTTTTGTGCAGCCGTTCCGCCTCCGCCAGAAAGCGCTCGATTTCAGCCTGTGAAAGCTGCTTGGAAAGTTTGGTCCTAGCCATTGCGATCTCCGTTGAGGAATCGCCCCACCTAGGATTATCATCCTATATCGGCATGGGTTGGTAAAGACCCACCCGCAGCGGAATGGCAGCTTGCCGAAGAAAAGCACGCTCGGTTCACGGTACCGGCGCGAGCCGTTAGACGCGCAGGCGCCCGTTAGCCCGCAGGCTGGACAGAATCTCGCACGGATCAGCGTCAAGCGCCGCAGTTAAGTCGAGAAACTCGATGACGTCGAGACGCCGCTCTCCACCCTCGTACTTGGCCACGAAGGATTGGGGACGATCAAGCTTCTCGGCCACCTGCGCCTGAGTCAGGCCTTTGGCCTTGCGCAGGGAAACCAGCTGGGCCAGAAACCGCTGGTGGCGGGGCGAGCGAAGAGATTTGGGCATGTAGGCGAACCGGTCGGGTAAAGACCGGATCAGCGACTAATCCCGGTTTCGGATTATCCCATTTTGGGATATGCTGCGGGCGCTCAACAGGCGAGGTTCGCAGGCATGAATCGATCAATGGGAACAGATGAGACTCGAAACTCAACTCTGTGCGATGAAGTCCCCTGGTCGGAGAACCTCACGAGCTACGACAGGGAGCATTTCACGATCTACCTGCGGATCCTGGATGCCTGCGCCGACAATGCCAGCGAAGAGGAGATGGCTGATCTCATTCTCGGCATCGACCCGGCCCTTGAACCGGTCCGCGCCCGCAAGGCTCTTCGCAGCCATATCGACCGGGCGAACTGGATGGTGACGACTGGCTACAAAGAACTGTTCGCCGGCTGACGCACAGCACGGATTGTCATGCTCTTCAAACAAGGAAGTTCAGATACCCGCCATTCATGAGCGCACGGCCGCGAGAGACGGCGCGGCTGGAGCGGTCACAACTGGTTCGCGTGCTGTTTGACTGCCATTTCCAGTGCTTGGCTCAGAGGCACCGCCTTGGAGAACAGGAAGCCCTGAGCGGTCCTGCAGCCAAGCTTGTGCAGGGTTTGCCGATCCGCCTCTGTTTCGACGCCCTCGGCCATGACCTCGATCCCGAGCATGTTACCGAGATCGATGACCGATTTGACAAGCAGTCGGTCCTCTCGGGATTTGGCCAAGCCGCGAATGAAGCCCTGGTCTATTTTGACCTTGCGTATCCGACTGTCCTTGAGCGATGCCAACGTAGAAAAGCCGGTGCCGAAGTCATCGAGCGCGATGGAAATGCCCGCATGTGAAAGCCGTCCGAGCTTTTCATCCACTCTGTCCGGGTCCACCGGGGATTCTTCGGTAATCTCGATCTCGAACATTGTTTCAGGCAGACCTCTTGCCGCCAGACCATCCAGAACCATGTCGTCGATATCGCCGGCTTCCAGTTCGCGCGGTGAAACATTCATCGCCACACGGAGATCACGACAGTCAGCTTTCACCAAGCCGTCGATAAAAGCACAACAGTCGGCGAAGACGGTTTGCGTCAGCAGCTGAAGCATACCGGTTTCGCGTGCAGCTGTGATGATTTCGGGTGGAGAGATGGCACCATGAGTCGGATGGGACCACCTCAGCAAGGCTTCAAAGCCGACCACGGCCTCGGTGTCGAGTTTCACGATCGGCTGGAACCAAGGTTGCAAGCTTCTCGTCTTTATCGCCGAATGAAGGTCCCGTTCGACGGACTGGCGGCGTTGCAGTTCCCTGTCGAGTTCGGCATCGAACAGGCAAAATTCGTTCCTGCCACGACGCTTGGCCGTATAAAGGGCGATATCCGCCCGCAACAACATTTCGGTCAGGCCCGGGCTTTCCGCCAGGTATATTCCTATTGACGCCCCGACCCGGACGGACGCGACCTCGATATAGGGGCGGGCAATTTTTGCTATGATATTGGAGGCGAGATCATTGGCAGAAAGCGAAACCCTCGTTGAGGGAAAAAACAGCACGAATTCATCGCCGCCGATACGAGCGAGCGTTGAGCCTTCCGGTGCTTCCTCCTCTATGCGGCGGGCGATCCTGACAAGCAGTTCATCACCGGTCCTGTGACCGTAGGTATCGTTGACGGATTTGAACCCGTCCAGGTCAACCAGCATTGCCACGAAGGGGCCATCCGCGGTCTCGAACCGTCCGATAGCGTCTTCGAGGCCACGCCTGTTGAGAAGGGCCGTCAGGTGGTCCTGCCTGGAACTGGCCTTCATCTCCGCCGCAAGCCGCTCGGCCTCATGCCTCAGGCGGCTCGCTTCGCGGAACCGTGCTTGCCCAACAAACGAAGCTCGAACCAAGCCGCCCATGAAGAGCAGAACGGTAAAAGCCAGAATGTAGTCTTCAAAATTGCCTTTCGCCAAAAGGCAACCCACCGTGATGAGGAGCGGAGGTGTGATGAAGTTGATCGCCGCCGCGGCATACGAACTGCCGTATGTAACCGCACCAGCTGAAATGCCCGCCAGAATGACCAGATGCAGCGGTGCTTGAGGTGTCGTGTATCCAACAGTCAGGACGGCCAGGAAGGACCAGGCAAACCCTGCCAGAAGAGCAAGGATGCCAAACCAGCGAAGCCGCGGCAAAACCCCCACTAATCCGTCATGGCGCCCCGTTTCCTTTAGCTGATAACGCGCGAGTGCAAGGCGGGCGGCATTTATCGCATTGACGACCAGGAACCAGATTGCAGCTGCAAAGCCGCTGCCAGAAAGGGCGTGCACCGCCCAAATCAGGCCTGACAGGATAGCGCTTATCGGCATCGACACGAAGAGGCCGGCCCTCAGGTCAGCAAGCTGATCCTGACGGATTTTGGCCTCCAGCGTGTCTTCATTCTTCGGGGCCATGGACGGACCAGCTTGCTCCCATCGTTGTTCGCGAGGACAAGCCTACGCAGGCCCACTGAAGGACGGGTTAACTATCCAGCGGGGATAACCAGTGTGCTCACCATGTCTTCGGGGCGCACGTCTGCCTCTTGGCCTTGCCGTCTGATCATCGAGCTCTTGCCCGCACGCGTGCCTTGATCCGAATCATCCCAGGATCGGCAACGTCACCATGGAAGCAGCCCTGCCAACGGCATCAACGCGCCCGGCGAGACAAAAGGAAGCCGGGCCGAGATAGCGTTCCAGAGCGGCAGCGCTGCCTGCGATTCACCGCCTGAGCATGGCCGAAATGCCATGGCGGATAAAGGGAAGATATTGGGCAAAGCGAAGCCCTGCATGTCTTGCAAGCCGTGCCGCCGGGTGCTCGCCTGAGTAGAGAGCGACAAGTGCATTCGTAGCATGATAGAGCGGTGCCGCCGACAGACGCAGCCGGCTTTCGTATCTGCCGAGCATGTCGGGATCAGCAATGTCGCGGCGCTCGCGACATGCCGCCAGGATTCTATCGGCGAGTTGCTTCTGGCCACTGAGGCCGATGTTGCAGCCATGCGCGGTCACCGGGTGCATGCCGAGGGCAGCATCGCCGATCAGTGCCGCACTCGGAGCCCAGAACTTGTGCGCCCAGGTCGTGACCAGCGGATAGGCATGGCGGGTGCTTGCCAAGGTCATCTCTCCGAAGCGTCCTCGACACCGGCTCGTCGATTCCATGAGGAACAAATCGTCGTCGAGAGCAAGCAGTCTGTCGGCCTCGCTTGAGCGCAACGTGAGAAGCAGCGACGACACGCCTTCCATGAGCGGCAACATCGCTATCGTCTGATGGTGATCGAACCATTCGACCGCGATCTGGTGATGGGCGCGCTCGTGCCTCACTCGGCAAATCAGCATGGAGTTGCCAAGCCGATTGATGTCGGCGCCAATGCCGAGCAGGTCGCGCGTCGCGGACAAACGCGAATCCGCTGCAACGAGCAGCCGAGCGGCCAATTGCCTGCCATCAGAGAGCGTTATGACTGCTTCTTTGTGGCTGGTTGTTGCATTGACGACCGAGCGGCCGCACAGCAGCTGGGCATGATCCTGGAAGTGGACAAGCTTGAACAGGGCGTCGCGGATCCGACAATTTGGGACCAGAATTCCGAGTGGTTCCCCAGATCCGCTGGGAGAATCGAAGCTCAGGGCGAAAGGGCTCGATCCGTTGAGCACGCGCGCGCCTTGTAGCGGTGATTTGTCCGAAGCGGGGATGGCATCCCAGGCGCCGAGCTCGCGAAGGATTCCAACCGATGCGTGGGTCAGCGCGATCTCGCGACCGTCGAAAGCCGGATTCGCCAGGCTTTCGAGCGACTGCCGTTCAACCACTGCCACCTTGAGTCGGCTCTGGGCAAGCGACGCGGCGAAGGAAAGTCCGACCGGCCCGGCTCCGACCACAATAACGTCGAATCTATCGACAGAGCCGGCCATCAGCGTGCCGCCATTGCGTCGGCTATCTGCGACGAAGGGCACTGGAACGCATCGCAATCGATCCACGGTTTGCGGCTCATCTCCCCAAGCGTCTCCACGCGACCTAACCGTCCGTTAGACATCCGTTCTCCGTTCAAAAATGCTCAATGAAACCATGCCTATGAAGAGATAACCCTGATGTGGATCAACCAGGCTCGATAAACGCGGCAACGGCGGGTTCACGGTCGACTGGTCGACCGCCACACCATGGTCTGGTCAGGTCATCATGGAATGGCCGGCTTCCCGTTCGGTGCGGCCCTTTCCTGGCCGAAAGTTCGGCAACGTATTCTGGCTGATCCGTTCGCACCCGTCGCGCGCCGAAATCGGCATGACGCGAAGCAACCGCGGAAAATATTCGAGCGAGTCGTCGCAGGGCAGGCTGGGTCAACTGCGTGGCTCGTCGCGGTCGATCAGGATCCGCTCGGCGGCGCCATCGAGATCTTCATATTGGCCGCTCCTCAAGGCCCACAGGAACCCCGCCAGCCCAAGCGCTCCGAGGAACAGGGCCACAGGTATGAGGTAGGCGAGCGTCGTCATGAGGATTGTTCCAGTGCGCCAATGTCCGAGCGCCTGTCATGTCGGGCATCTTGCACCGATGCATTTGACACGAAACCTTGCAGACGTAGCGCATTGCCGATGACCAGGAGGGACGAGGCGGACATCGCGACCGCCGCGATCAGTGGCGTAACGTGCCCCAGAATGGCGACCGGCACGGCGATGCCATTGTAAACGATCGCGATGGCGATGTTCTGCCGGATCAGCCGTCCGGCCTTCCGCGAAATGTCTAAAGCAAGTGGGACCGCCAGAAGACTTTTACGCAGGAACACGAAATCCGCGGCGTTGCGACCGATATCCGCCGCCGTGGCCGGAGCGATCGAAACGTGTGCGGCGCCCAATGCAGGCGTGTCGTTGAGCCCATCGCCGACCATCATCACCTTGTGGCCAGTTCGCGTCAATGCTTCGATGTGTTCGACCTTCCCGGAGGGAAGCAACGAGGGAACGAAGCGCTCGACGCCCAGTGCTTCCGCGACTTCGCCGCAGGCAGCTTCTGTGTCGCCCGACAGCATCTCCACCGACACGCCGGCGCCGTTCAGTTGCTCGATGGCCGCCTTGGCATCGGCACGCAGCTCATCCTCGAAATCGAAAGTCGCGACAATGACCCCGTCCTTCGTCAGAACGGTTCCGCCATAGCCTTGTTTGCCTTCGCCGCCGATCCGAGCTTTCCACTCACGCCATCCGCGGCGACCCAGCCGCCAGGTACTGCCCTCGGCGATGGCTTCGATGCCGAAGCCCGGATGCTCGCTGACGGACGCGAGTTTCGGCTGGCCGGCAAAGGCTGCATTGCCAGCGATTGCCTTCGAAAAGGGATGGCGGGAATGCGCTGCCATCTCGGCCGCCATGGCGAGCATCGTCGGATCGATGGACGGCGCATTGATCAGCCTGGGCAGTCCGAGCGTAAGCGTGCCGGTTTTGTCGAACAATGCCGTGTCGATCCCCGCCAGGCGCTCCATGGCGGAGCCGTCCCTGACCATGACGCCGCTTTCAAACAGCCGCCGCGCAGCGACCACCTGCACGATCGGCACGGCGAGACCGAGCGCACACGGGCATGTAATGATCAAAACGGCGATCGCGATTGTTATTGCCCGGTGCCAGTCGCCGGTCGCCGCCATCCAGCCGAGGAACGTCACAAAGGCGGTGAGGTGGACCACGGGGGCGTAGAGCGCGGAGACGCGATCGGCGATCCTGCGATGGCGGGCGCGGCCGCCCTCTGCCGCTTCCATCAGCCGAACCATTTCGGCCAGGAAGGAATCCTTCGCGGCGGCCGTCGCCTCGATGGTCAGCGGACCGGTGAGATTGAGTGTACCGGCCTGGACCTGCGCCCCCGGGCCCACCGTTCTGGGCGTGCTTTCCCCGGAAACCAGGGAACAGTCGAGATCCGATGCCCCGCCAATGATCCTGCCGTCGATGGGCACCCTCTCGCCAGCCGCAATCAAGAGCTCCATTCCTGATTCGATCTCGCCAACCGGCAAGTAGTCGCGCGAACCATCCTCGCGCAGCACCATGGCGCCGCGCGCCGCCAGCCGAGCCAGTCCGTTCACGGCCGTCCGCGCCCGTTCCCGCATCACGTGATCCAGCGTGCGGCCGATCAGCAGAAAGAACAGCAGCGACACCGACGCGTCGAAATAAGCATGGTCGCCATGGTTGATCGTCTCGTAGAGGCTCATGGCGTAAGCGAGCGATACCCCGACCGCGATCGGCACGTCCATGTTCATGCGGCTGTGGCGCAGCGCATTCCAGGCCGAGCGAAAATAGATGCCGCCGGCGAAAGCGAGCGCAGGAATGGCAATCAAGGCCGAGACCCAATGGAACAGGTCGCGGGTCGCGCCTTGCGCGCCGGACCAGACGGAGACTGATAGCAGCATGATGTTGGCCGCCGCAAAGCCGGCGACCGCGACGGCGCGGATCAGTTCCGAGAGCGTCCTGTCCTTCCCGTCAGCCTCGGGATCGAACAGGTGCGCGCCATAGCCCAGCCGTCCAAGTGTGGCGACGAATGGCGGAACCTCGTCGCCGCGCCACCGGACCGAAACACGTTTCGTTGAAAGATTGACACGAGCGCCTTCGACGCGATCCAGCTTGCCGATCGCCGTCTCGATCGTCTGGATGCAGGCGGCACAATGCACAGCCGGCACCGAGAGGTCGGTCTGGCGAAGATTTTCGCCGATCGAGCGGCTCGCCAGTCTGATTTCCTGGCCAGAAGGCAGGACCAGTGTGACCTTTTCCAGGTCCAATGCCATTTCGGCGCCTGGCGCGCAGCAGCTCATTGCAGCGCCCCGTGAGAAATCATGATCCGGCGAACGTCGCGATAGGGTTCCGCAAGGCTCGCATCGGCGTCGATTTCGACGATCCAGACGCCATCCGTGGGCATGTGGTGCGCGGCGAATATCTGACCGGAGGCAGCGGCAAGAGTGACGGATTTGTCCTCGGCCTCGTAGGCGGGATGACGAAACAGCACCTTGACGCCATGCAAGGCAACCGGCTTGCCGACAGCATCGGTGAGGCTGTAGCGGACCTCACCGCCTGCGATGGTCAGTTTGCCAGTCCAGCCGAGGGCTGCCTGAGCTCGCCCCTCCTCGGCCTTCTTGTTGAACTGCTGGCTCGCCACATAGGTGTTTTCGACGACAAGGCCGGTCCAGCTCGTGTTGGCGAGCGTCGCCATCGTCAGATTGACCGCTATGACCACGCCGAAGAAGCCAAGGATGGTGAACAGCATATGCCTGCCGGTGAATTCGCAGGATTGTCGCGAGGTGTCGCTCATCTGGCGATCTCCGGTGCGTTGAAAGTGGCCGTGTATTCGTCCGACTCGAACGTTGCCTTGTTTTCGACCCGGAACTTGAAGCTTTGCGCTGCACCCCGAACCTGATCTGCCGGCTGACGCACGAAAACCTTGAGCATCTTCAGCCGGTCGGGTTCGACCGGGATGGCGAAGGAGCCATCCGCCGCCAGGTCGATACCGACAACGCTCATTTCGGCTCCATGCAGGCCCTGCATCGTGACAATGATCGTTCTTGGTTCGGGGATCATGTTGAGCAGCTTGACGGTGTAGCCGTTGCGGATCGAACCGTCGGACAGCGTCACGAACTGCGGGTTGCGATCGTGCAGGACATTCAATTCGAGCCGTTCGCGGGTCAGCAGCGAATAGAGCAGCGCGAGACCGACCGCCGACCAGGCGCCCATGTAGATGAAGGTGCGCGGGCGAAAGATCTTGCGGATATGGAAACGGGCCACCTTGTCGGAGAACAGGCCGTCAGCGCTCCTGACCAGTGACGGGTTGACTGAACCGGAGCCGCCCGGGGTCGCCAGCCTCATATTGGCGTTGTAGTCGGCCAGCGTCGCATAGGAAATCAGTCCGCGCTCCCTGCCGAGCTTGTCCATGATACCATCACAGGTATCGATGCAGAGCGCGCAGGTGATGCATTCAAGCTGCTGGCCATCACGAATGTCGATCCCCATCGGGCACACCGCGACACAGGCATTGCAGTCGACGCAGTCACCGACGGGCTGCCCGGCGGCAAGGACCCTCTTGGCGTGGCGCGAGCGCGGTTCGCCGCGCCAGTCATTATAGGTGACGGTGAGCGACCTTTCGTCGAGCATGGCCGCCTGGATGCGCGGCCACGGGCACATATAGGTGCAGACCTGCTCGCGCATCAGCCCGCCGAACGTATAGGTCGTCGCTGTGAGCACAGCGACGGTGATGTAGGCGACAGGCGCTGCCGTGCCGGTGAAGAGTTCGACGAGCAAGGTCGGCGCATAGGCGAAATAGAAGATCCAGGCGCCGCCGCTCGCCGCGCCTATGACTAGCCAGATGGCGTGTTTCGATGTTCGCAGCACGAGTTTGCGCGCCGTCCAGGGCCCGGCATCGAGCTTCATGCGCGCGTTGCGGTCGCCCTCGATGGCTCGCTCGACGACCAGAAACAGATCGACCCACACGGTCTGCGGGCACGTATAGCCGCACCAGGCCCGGCCGACAGTCGACGTGATCAGGAACAGACCGACGCCGGCCATCACGAGAAGGCCGGCCACATAGTAGAATTCCTGCGGCCAGATCTCGATGAAGAAGAAATAGAAGCGGCGGTTGGCAAGATCGACCAGCACGGCCTGGTCCGGGGCAAATGGCCCGCGATCCCACCGCAGCCAGGGCGTCAGGTAGTAGATCCCCAGCGTGATTGCCATCACCGACCACTTGAAGCGGCGGAAACTGCCAGAGGCCCGGTTCGGGAAGATCTTCTTGCGTGCGGCATAGAGCGGCTCGCGGGTCTTGGCGGAGTTGACCGCATCGGCTTCGAGCCGTTCTATTTGCGTGTTATCGAGCACGAGAAGCTCCAGTCACCAGCGACGATTTCGCCGGAAGCCCGACCCATCGGTTTCTGGATGATGCCGAGGCCCGGCTCGCGCCGGGCCTCGTCGCTTGGCGGTTGGGGGGAGGACGAGAATAGGCTTGCGTTCCTATTCTCCGCCGCCAAGCGAATGGACATAGACCGCGAGTTCCTTGACCTTGATCTCGCCGAGACGCCCGATCCAGGCCGGCATGACGCCATGCCTCGGGGCGCGGACCTGCGCGGCGATGGCTGTTTCGCCAGACCCGTAAAGCCAGATCGCGTCGGTCAGGTCGGGTGCGCCGAGCTCCCTGTTGCCCTTTGCATTCTCACCATGACAGGCCGCACAATTCTCGGCGAAAACATTGGCGCCGAGTTCGATCAGGCTTGTGTCCTGAACAGGATCGGAGAGGCTTGCGACATAGGCGCCGACCTGCTTGATCTGATCCGTCGTGATGATGTCGCCAAAAGCAGGCATTTCCGACAGGCGCGTATCCGGGTCTGATGCGAAGCGGATGCCGTGCGCAATCGTCTGCTGGATCTGTTCGGCGTTGCCACCCCACAGCCAATCGTCGTCGTTTAGGTTGGGAAAACCCTTGGACCCTTGAGCGCCCGAGCCATGGCACTGCACGCAATTGACCTTGAACGCGGCGCTACCTGCTGCGACGGCGAATTCGCGTAGCGTATCGTCGGCAGTAATCTCGGAGACGGTCTTCGCCTGAATGGCATTCACAAATTTACCCTTGGCCACTTCGGCCGCGGCCAGTTCATTCTTGACGTCTCTGCGGCTCGAATACCCCAGCACACCCCTGGTCGCGGAAGTCAGCATCGGCCATGCCGGATTGACGACGGTGTAGCCGATCGCCCAGGCAATGGTGATGTAGAAGGTGATGACCCACCAGCGCGGAAGCGGGTTGTTGAGTTCCTTGATGCCGTCCCACTCATGGCCGGTCGTCGAGATACCCGAAACCTCGTCGATATGCTCGCTGCCCATGATCAGTCGTCCTTGAGAGGAATGTGAGCGGCTCTCTCGGCTTGCCTTCGGCTGCCGGGACGAAGTGCAAAGGCAACGCATCCGAGGAAGAAAAGCGCCATGGCAAGCAGGCCCCAGCTGTCGGCAAATTCCCGCATGAAATTGTAGGTCATCGCCATTCTCCTCAGCGGTAACCGGCGGCTTCGTCATAGGTCCTGAAATCGACCAGCGTGCCGAGCATCTGGAGATAGGCGACCAGCGCATCCATTTCGGTGACCTGCTGCGGATCGCCGTCGAAGTCCCCAACCTTG
Organism: Mesorhizobium sp. M1399; assembly: GCF_040317735.1. Taxonomy (NCBI): domain Bacteria; kingdom Pseudomonadati; phylum Pseudomonadota; class Alphaproteobacteria; order Hyphomicrobiales; family Phyllobacteriaceae; genus Mesorhizobium; species Mesorhizobium sp. M1399. Next base: position 9,525 of record NZ_JAMYKZ010000021.1, on the reverse strand, counting down.
GCTTTCGGATAGCGTCTCTCCAGGCCGGATGTGTCGGCATTCGCATCGGCCTGCGCCATGAGATCGGCATTGGCATGAGCGATCATGTCGTCTGAATAGGGCACACCGACACGGCTGTTGGCGATCAGATGCGTCGAGAAATCCTTCACCTCGATGGGCATGTCCTTCAGGAACGCGTAGCTCGGCATGATCGATTCCGGCACCACCGAACGCGGCTCGGTGAGATGCTGGACGTGCCATCCGTTCGAGTAGCGGTCGCCGACCCGGGCGAGATCCGGCCCGGTGCGCTTCGAGCCCCACTGGAACGGGTGGTCGTACATCGACTCGGCCGCCAGGCTGTAATGCCCATAGCGCTCGACCTCGTCACGGAACGGCCGGATCATCTGGCTATGGCAGAGGTAGCAGCCCTCGCGCACATAGATGTTGCGCCCCACCAGTTCGAGTGGCGAGTAAGGGCGCATGCCTTCAACCTTCTCGATCGTGTTGTCGAGATAGAAGAGCGGTGCGATCTCGACGATGCCGCCGATTGTCACGACCAGCAGGGACCCGAGGAGAAGAAGTGTGGCGTTCTTCTCGATGACCGCGTGTCTGTCCATCAGGCCCATTTTCTGGCTCCTGATCGTACAGGCTGGAGGGCGGGGATGGAGCGCGGCATCGGATCCTCCTCGCGCCGGTAGCCGAGGATGGTCATGGCGATGTTCCAGGCCATGATGAGGGCGCCCGACAGATACATCGCGCCGCCGATGGCACGCATGATGTAGTAGGGATGCATGGCGGCGACGGTTTCGGCGAAGGAGTAGACCAGGAAGCCCTGCTCGTTGTATTCGCGCCACATCAGGCCCTGCATGACGCCGGAGACCCACATCACCGCGGCGTAAACGACGATCCCAAGCGTCGCCAGCCAGAAGTGCCAGTTGACGAGCCGCAGCGAATAAAGCCGGTCGCGATTCCATAACTTCGGGACCATGAAATAAATCGCGCCGAACGAGATCATGCCAACCCATCCGAGCGCGCCCGAATGGACGTGACCTATGGTCCAGTCGGTGTAGTGCGAGAGCGAGTTGACGGCCTTGATTGACATCATCGGGCCTTCGAAGGTCGACATCCCGTAGAAGGCGATGGCCATCACCATCATACGGATGATCGGGTCGGTGCGCAGCTTGTCCCAGGCGCCCGAGAGCGTCATCAGGCCGTTTATCATGCCGCCCCACGAGGGCATCCAGAGCATGATCGAGAACACCATGCCGAGCGTCTGGGCCCAGTCCGGCAGGGCGGTGTAGTGGAGGTGGTGCGGACCGGCCCAGATGTAGAGAAAGATCAAAGCCCAGAAGTGGATGATCGACAGCCGGTAGGAATAGACCGGTCGGTTGGCTTGCTTGGGCACGAAATAATACATCATCCCGAGGAAGCCGGCGGTGAGGAAGAAGCCGACGGCATTGTGGCCGTACCACCATTGCGTCAGGGCGTCCTGTACGCCGGAGAAGACTGAATAGCTCTTGGAGCCCAGGAAGGAGACCGGCATCGACAGGTTGTTGATCACATGCAGCATTGCGATGGTGACGATGAAGGCAAGGTAGAACCAGTTGGCGACATAGATGTGCGGTTCCTTGCGCTTTAGGATCGTGCCGAGGAACAGGATGAGATAGGCGACCCAGACAATGGTCAGCCACAGGTCCACATACCATTCGGGCTCGGCGTATTCGCGGCTCTCGGTGATGCCGAGCAGGTAGCCGGTTGCCGCCATGACGATGAACAGCTGATAGCCCCAGAACACGAACCAGCCGAGATCGCCGCCGAACAGCCGAGCGCGGCAGGTGCGCTGGACGACATACAGGGACGTGCAGAGCAGCGCATTGCCGCCGAAGGCGAAGACGACGCCCGACGTATGCAATGGCCGCAAACGGCCGAAATTGAACCAGGGCTGGATGTTGAGATCGGGGTAGGCGAGCTGCAGGGCGATGACCACGCCGACCAGCATGCCGACGACGCCCCAGAATACGGTGGCGACGGCACCGAAGCGGATCGGCCCATCCATGTAAGCGGCGGGGTCGATCGGAACTGCCGGCTTGAACTCCGTGTTGCGCAACAGAATCGCAGTGAAGCCAGCCACGGCGAAGAACAAAACCCACATATGCCGGCGAAAAGGTTCATCTACGCCGAAGCCGGCAGCCACCAGGGCCGCAAACGCAAACAGGCTTAGAAGGACGATCTCTGTGCCGAATTTCATCGCAAGCCCCGATTTCCAATTCCGGCGGGCGCCAAACCGCAGTGCCTTATTGCGCAGCCGTGGCCTGCTCGCCCTGATCCATGTCAGAGCCGCACGATTTTGCTTCGAGCAGCATCGAGTTCGGTGCGATCAGACTGTGGCGATCGAATTTGGAAGCGCACCACCGGCCGCCACGCCTAATCGACAGGCCCGGCGTCCCCGGTCGGGCCGGGTATGGAGGCGATCGCGGGCGTGTGGGGAAGCGCGCCTTCTGTGACGCTGGAAAGTAGGCCGATGCCTTGCCGAACGTCGATCGTTTCAATGCCTTGGGACAGCCAGCGCCAGCGTTGCGCTGCCTTCGTGACATTCATGGTTCGGGGAGACGGCGATTTTCCCCTGCGTATGAGGCGTCTTGACTTCGGCCGAGTGCAATCCTGCCTGGAACAGCCGGTTGCACGTCGAGCACGTCGAGGATGGATGCTTCTCCGACGAGTTGGCCGAAACGCACCTGGCTCATGCGATCGGATGGAGAGCGGGCTGTCGCTATGCGACTTCTTCTAACGCCCAACGCGAGCATGCCCTGCCCCGAACGAAGTAAGTGACGTAGGCCATGCAGCTTCGGTGTCATTCAAACGGCGGTTGCGCCTCGGCCGCCGCAGCGCCGTTCCAGCCGGCTCATGCTGTCCACGGTGACACGGCGGTTGTTCTCGATCCGAATCACGCCGTCCATTCTCAGGCTGGTCAGCTGACGGCTCACGGTCTCGTTTGTAATTCCAAGGAAATCAGAGATGTCGGCACGCGTCATCGGCAGCTCGAAGCACGCCGACCTAGCCGCCGGGTCAACACTGGAACCGATGTTCCGGGCGATCATGAGGAGAAAGCTCGCCACCTTCTCCGGTGCGGTCTTGCGCCCCAGAGTCACCATCCATTCGCGTGCCTCGTCGAGTTCGTTCAGCGCCTGCTTGAGCAGGCGATGCACAAATTCCGGTGATTCCTTCATCATCCGTTCGATGGCCGCTCTCGGAAACGAGCATAGCGAGACAGCTGTTGCCGCTTCCGCATTGATCGTGCTTTTCATCTTGAAGGGCCGTCCCAGAAAATCCGGCGCGAACTGGAGACCGACGATCTGCTGGCGGCCGTCCGAAAGGCTCTTCGTGAGCTTCACCACGCCTGAAAGCACGTTTGAATAACAGTCGACCGCCTCGGCGTCGCCGATCAGTTCGACCCCCGGCTCGATATTGTGCCGCGACGACGTCTTGGCGAGCTGAGCCAAATGGTCTGGTTCGAGCGCACCACAGACACCGTGGTGCCGTGCCTCGCAAGACAGGCAAAGAACGGGAATGCCGGAACTGTGAATGTCCTGCCGTAATGTCATTCGATTGCTCTACCGGTCCAGTGCGGGCAGGATAGCAATCGACGGTAGAAAAATCCTTGCGGCAGTTTGTCCGTGCTGAAGGTTGATCGAAATCAGGGCTTAGGCTCATCCAAGCATCCACAGTGCCGGCGACGCAAACACGGTGGACCACGACATGCGACTGGAGCTAGCTGCCAGACTTGGCGAGAACGTCCCGCGCTATACCAGTTATCCGACAGCGCCGCATTTTCATACAGGCATTGATGCTGCAATTTGTCGTGGCTGGCTGCAGGCGCTCAACGATGGCGATGAGATCTCGCTCTATCTGCACATCCCGTATTGCGACAAGCTTTGCTGGTTCTGCGCTTGCCACACCAAGCAGACACGTCACTACGAACCAGTGACCACATATCTGCGCTCACTGCATGCCGAGATCGCAACCGTCTCCAGTCTTGTCGCAGGCAAGGGCCGCGTGCGTGCCGTCCATTTCGGCGGCGGTTCGCCAACGATGCTCAAACCGGAGGATCTGGTGGCGCTGGGAACCGTCCTGCGCAACAGCTTCACCTTTCTCCCCGGTGCAAAGATCAGCGTTGAGATCGAACCCAACGATATGGACGATGCCCGCCTCGATGCACTTGCCGAAATCGGCATGACAAGGGCGAGCCTCGGCGTCCAGGATTTCGACCCGAAGGTGCAGAAAGCGATCAACCGCGAGCAGAGCTTTTTGCAGACCAAGACGGTTGTTGATGGCGTTCGTTCGCGCGGCGTCGAATCGGTCAATCTGGACCTGCTCTACGGCTTGCCGCACCAGACCAGGGAGAGTGTCTCCTCCACCGTCGCGCAGGCACTGACCCTGGAACCGGATCGGATCGCGCTTTTTGGCTACGCCCATGTGCCGTGGTTCAAGAAACATCAGACGATGATCGACGAGGCGTGGCTGCCAGGGCCAGAGGAGCGGTTTGCCCAATCGCAACTGGCGGCGCGGGCGATCATGGACCAGGGATACGAAGCAATCGGGCTCGATCATTTCGCCAAGCCGGGCGATGCCCTCGCGCTTGCCGCCCGCGCCGGAACACTGCACCGGAACTTCCAAGGCTACACCGAGGACCGCTACGAGACATTGATCGGCCTCGGCCCATCGTCCATCAGCCAGTTTCGCCAGGGCTATGCACAGAACATGCCTTCGACCGCCGAGTATGGGCGCATGGTCGAGAACGGCGGGCTGGCTGCGGTCCGTGGCATTGCGCTTTCCGAAGACGACCGTGTTCGCGGCTGGATCATCGAGCGGCTGATGTGTGACTTCGGCTTCTCGGCGATCGTACTGGTGGAGCGCTTTGGCAAAGCCGGCCAAAGACTTCTCGTCCGAGCGAGTTCCACGGCCCTCCAAGATCCTGCGCGGTTGCTTGAACTTGATGGTGACCGCTTCGTCGTGCCTGCGGAAAGCCGGCCCTTTGTCAGGAGCATCGCGGCAAAGTTCGACAAATATTTCGAAAGTGGAACGGCCAGGCACTCAGCGGCAGTCTGAGCACCGCAGAGGAACGGTCATGGTTCTCAGTCGATCGTGAACCGATTGCGCTATGTTTTTCACTGTTGATCGGCGACCGTCGTGTCGAAACAGGATTCGGAGCGGACCAGACGCGTCTTGGCATAGTGACGATATCGTCCGGTCGTGCCTTCCGGCGCCGTATTCCATTTCGCAGTCCCTGAAGCGGCACGTCGAGTCCGGCCTCTTTTCTGTAGCGGAAGCAGTCGACAATCGTCCTGGCCAGATCATGGTTGTCGGCCGACAGCTCTCTTCGGCCTTGCAACAAGAATCCGCAAGGACCGTGCCAGCTGCAGCAGGCGCCGCCGCATCGCACCACCCCACTATCCACCCGTGGCTCGCGCTAACCTATGATTGGTTCGCGCCAGGCCGACGCCCGTCGAAACGGAGCCTCGGCAACATTCCGAGTCGTAAGCGGCTGGCCACGCTCTTGGTGCCGGTGGCAGAAGTCCGCAAGCACCCCGGCAGCGCCGTCAAGCGTGGGACAACCCGTCCACCCGAATATCCGCCGGCGCAGTTTCAGTGAAAAGCGGGCCTAGGCTACACAGCTCTCTTGTTACCCCAGAGCATAACGTGCAGCTGCGGCAGCACACGGGCTTCGAACCACCTGTCGCGGGTCACGCTATCAACCAGCCACTCCATCCGCTTCAATATTCCGTCAAGGTCGACAGGCGCGTCTTCATTTGCGAGGCGTGGCGGCGTGTGATTGCCGGGTTGCAGATAGATCGGAAGTCGAGGAAATCTCGCAGCGGCGTCTTTCGCGTAGGCGTAGTCCCTTTCGTCGAAAACAATGAGCTTGAGCACGACTTGCGGCCTGCCTTGTGCCGCCTGGAGGCAGGCGTCGAAAGCGGCCCAATCGGTCGTCATTTGGCTTGACGGCGGCTTTGGGCTGAGGACTAGCACGTCAAGGTCGGCAAACCAGTCTCTGGCCACCGAACCTTGGGTTTCCAGCGCAAAACGGTAACCTTCACCATGGCCTCGCTCGATGAGCGCGCCGAGCGGCTGGATGGCCGGATTGCCGCCTGACAGCGATACCATGAGCGGGCGGCCACCGGAAAGCGCAAGCACGTTTTGCCACACCGCGGCAATGGACATCATCTCCCATTCATGGCGGAATTGATTGTCCACCGCATGCAGGCTGTCGCACCAGGAACAGCGATAGTCACACCCGCCGGTTCTGACGAAGACCGTCGGCAAACCGATGAGCACGCCCTCGCCCTGGATCGTCGGCCCGAAAATCTCACTCACGCGGATTGCGGGATGCGTATCGGTCATGACCGGTATTCCGCCCAGGTTTTCGGCGTTTCGCTCACCCGCACGGCCGAGGTTTCGGGCAGGCGTGCCTTGCACCATTCATAAAAATGTCTGGCCAGATATTCCGCCGTGACTTGCTCATGTCCCAGCACGTCGTTGAGATGTCGGTGGTCGAAGCTCTCGTCGATGTAGCGTTTGAATGGCGCCAAATCGTGATAGTCGCGCACGAAGCCGTTCTCGTTCAGTCCATTCGCTGAAAGCTCTACTTCAACGATGTAGTTATGCCCGTGCAGGCGCGCGCATTGGTGATCGGGTGGCAACGAGGTGAGCTGATGCGAGGCTGAGAAGTGGAATTCCTTGGTGATGCGGAACATTACGCGGTCCTCCTTCGCAGCGCATCGAGCCAGAAGTCGGAGTCCTCGTAGTCGGTGGGGTCCGGCTGCCCAGAGAGATGAAACGCCTCGCGCCGCTCGACACAGGTCCCGCACCTCCCGCAGTGACGCTCGGCGCCCTTGTAGCAGGACCAGGTCTGCGCAAATGGCGTGCCGTATGCTGCTCCATTCCTAACAATGTCCGCCTTCGTGAGATTCACATAGGGTGCATAAATGCGAATCTTCGCGTAGCCGTCGAGCGCATGGTCCTGCATCATCTGGAAAGCGTCGATGAAGGCCGGACGGCAGTCGGGATAAATGAAATGATCCCCACCATGCACGGCCGTCGCCACCGCGTCAGCGTCGTGCGCTGCGGCGAAGCCGAAGGCAATGGCCAACATGATGGCGTTCCGGTTCGGCACCACCGTGACCTTCATCGTGTCTTCGGCGTAGTGCCCGTCGGGCACGTCCACATTATCGGTCAGCGCGGAGCCGGAAAGGCCGCCGCCGATCTCGTGGATGTCGATGATGCGGTGCGGGACGCTCAGTCGCTCCGCACAAAGGGCGGCGAAGCCCAATTCCTTCCTATGCCGTTGGCCGTAATCGAAAGATAAGAGGCCGGCGAGTTCGTGCTCCGCTGCCACCTTGTGAGCAAGGGTGACGGAGTCCAATCCGCCGGAGCAGACGACGAGAGTCTTCATTGTTGGGTCCTTGTTTTAACCGGGTAGGCTGCGACCGGAGATTTCTCTGCGCTCCCAGTACTTCAGGAAATCCATTTTGTGAAGTGAACGGGGGACGAGTTTCATGCGCTGACGTGCCGCTGTGTGCAAGGCGCCCTCGCGGTGAGCCTGCAAGGAACACGGACTAGCGAAACGTCACGCTTCAGCGGAATGCTCAAAGGCGAGCGCACCGGAATATGCTCTGCAGCAGGTCCGGACCTTCGTAAACAAAGTTCTCGACGATCAAGCGCCCGGCGGTCCCGAGCTTCGAGGGACGCCACCGCGAGGGTTTCAGGTACAAGACGGCCCGAGGATGGGCTTGCCGCAAGAGAACGGACTTACCAGTGGGATGTTCAGCGACGCCGATGCAGATGTCTGGAATGATCACGACATCGAATGTCGCGGCAACTTTGGCTGGCCTGCTCCTCGGGTTCCGTAGATCCAGCGCATTCCGCTTCAGGATCGGTTCGAACCGGAGCACGCCCTCGGTCAATGGACTGACCGGCAAACCCTGAATGATCGGTCGTGAGCCGACATCTGTGAACAAGCGGTGTGGTCGATTGCTATCACCCATGTGTTACGCGCAGGTACCTTATGGCAGTGGATGAACTGGATTTGATGGTTTTACGGCTGGCCGTCGAAAGCGTCCGCTCGCTCTCCTTAAGCTTCGCTGAAAAGGCCGCCGAGGTAGCCACCAGGAGCCGCGGCATCCTGCTTTTCGACGTGCGGGTCGACGGTGATGCGGGGGTCCAGCGGGTCGCAGCCATCCGATATCAGGGCGACCAGATCGGCGTGCTGGCGTTGGACAGACAGGGCCTTGTTACCCACCATTGCATCGTCAACGGTACGTTCTCACATTTCACTGCGCCCTTGGAGAACTGGCACAGCATGCCCCTGTCGATGCAGGCCAAGATCGATGCCAACGGCCATGCCAGTCTCTTCCTAGGGGCCTTGCGAAATGCCGGACATTTGCTGGGCAGCTAGCATTTTGGCTAGAATGCACCTGTGAATTTTTGCATGCGCATCGCTGCCGACACCGCTGGCATGGTTGTCGTGCTCGAAAACGGCTGCGGCGATCCCGGCAAAGCGATCGCCGCGATGATGGCGATCTACGCGTGGGCGTTGCATCGATGCGCGATCTTTTAGACAGAGGTCTCCGCCTGGCATCGAGCAACATGCACGGAGGTACGCAAAGCGCAAATGCATCAAGTAGTTGAAGGGACGAGCCCCTCGCGCAAATGGAGCTTGCGCTGCCGTTGTCGTTCCATCGTGCCGCCGAACTCGGGGGCGTGACGATCGACCACGACGGCCTATTTTTTTGCAAAGCCGAATGTCCCGATTCCGAAGCCACAAAAAAACTCCGATCACAGCGAAGAATAGTAACAACACGGGCGACGCAAGCCGCCTTGCCCTCTAGCAGGGGAGGTGCTTGCGGTGCTCTCACCGACACAAGATCGCAAATGGCACGTGGGTGAGCACCAGAACTGGCGACACGCATGGTGATCGGCTTGACTCGCTGGAGGAAGCACAAGGCCTCAGTGGGCGGAGGCGCCAGCGACGGTCGAATACTGGCTGGCTGCTCGGGATCTGATCGTTGAAATGACGTAGGATTTGGTTGCTTAAGCCGATCCGAACCATTTCCCGGAGACCACACCCACCATGAACGATCTTGCGCTGCCGCTGAGCGGTTTGTCATCAGTCGGCGGCAAGTCCGTCGTCGCCCGTTTCGACGGCGGCATGCTGTCGTCCAACAGCGGCGTTCTGGCCTTGGCCGAGGTGGAAAAGCGGTTGCGGGTGGCCGAGCGTCTGGCGCGTTGCATCGACGATCCGCGCTGCCCGGACCAGGTCGTCCACAGCCTGGCGGACATGATCGGCTTTCGCATGAAGATGATCGCCGCCGGCTACGAGGACGGCAACGACGCCAACCGGCTGCGCCGCGATCCGGTCTTCAAGATGGCCCAGGATGCGCTGCCGTCGGGTCGGGATCTGGCGTCGCAATCGACGCTGTGCCGGCTGGAGAACCTACCCGGCGTGCGGGAGCTGGTCGCGATGGGACGGGCGATGGTCGATCTCTATTG
>NZ_JAMYKZ010000020.1:0-86308 GCF_040317735.1 Mesorhizobium sp. M1399 | reverse complement strand
ATCATCGCGTCTCCCCAAAGAAAGCTTGACCCCAGCACTCCGGTGCTCAGGTTCTCCTGGCTGCCGGATGCGCACGTCTGCGGTCTTCACCGGATGCGTACGATCGACTGGCCGGTTCTGGAGGAGCGCTTCGGTGCGGTCTATTCGGACGGACCGGGCATGCCGCCGCTGCCGACACGGCTGATGGCGGGCCTGGCGATCCTGAAGCACACCTTCAACTTGTCGGACGAGGAGATGTGCGCCCGCTGGGTGGAGAACCCCTATTTCCAGTATCTGTGCGGCGAGGAGTTCTTCCGCCACGAACTCCCCTTCGATCGCTCGTCGATGACGCGCTGGCGCCAGCGCATGGGCGAGGAGCGGGTCACGGCTCTGCTGCAGGAAAGCCTCAGCATTGCGGTCAATACCGGGGCGATGAAGCCGGCCGACACGCGCCGGGTGATCGTGGATACCACCGTGAGAACGTGATGTTCCCGACCGATGCCAAGCTCATCCACCGAGCGCGCGAACGGCTGGTGCGGCTGGCCAGACAGGCAGGGCTGGATTTGCGCCAGACCTATGTGCGGGTCGGCAAGCTGGCGCTGATAAAGCACCAGCGCTATGCGCACGCCAAGCAGTTCAAGCGGGCCAACAAGGCGCTGCGCAAGCTGAAGACCTATCTCGGCCGCACCATTCGCGACATAGAGCGCCAGATCGACGGCGAAGAGGAGTTGGACGCGATCTTCAGATGGCCGCTCTACCAGGCTTCGACGGTCCTGGAGCAACGTCAGCGCCAGCGCGGCCGCAAGATCTACAGCCTGCACGCTCACGAGGTCGAGTGCATCGGCAAGGGCAAGGCGCATGCACCTTACGAGTTCGGCGTCAAGGTGTCGGTCGCCACTCAAAGGGCGGCCAGTTCGCCCTGCACGCAAAAGCGCTGCCGGGCAATCCTTATGACGGCCACACGCTCGCGAGCGTCATCCCCGAGATGGAAAAGACCATCGGCAACGAGATCGGCCGCATCCTGGCCGATGCCGGATACCGCGGCCACAATGCGCCACAGACCCACAAGTTCAGGGTCTTCACCGCCGGCCAGAAGCGGCGCGTCACACCGGCCATCAAGCGCGAAATGCGAAGACGCTCGGCGATCGAGCCCGTGATCGGCCACATCAAGGCCGAGCACCGCATGGGCCGCAACTACCTCGCTGGCGAACAGGGCGATGCAGTCAACGCCATCCTCGCCGCCGCAGGCTACAACTTCTCGCTGCTGCTCAACTGGTTCAAGCAGCTTTTGTGGCTGCTCATCGCCGTCATCCACAGCCGACCGAAACCGCTCGCAGCCTGATACGCGTCATTGTTCACGACCGACTAATCGGCATGTTCACATAACGCCTTCTATGGAAATATTTCCATAGTCGCCGCATCTGGACCTTCGCCGGTTCCCAACGCGGCGACGACCGCGCCGCCGTCATGCTTACCCTCATCACCACGGCACGCCTCAACGACGTCGACCCGAATGGCTGCCTTGCCGACGTCCTGGCCCGCATTGCCGATCTTTTCGCCTCGCGCCTGCACGAACTACTGCCCTGGAATAGAAGCGCCTGCGTGAGGCCGCCAAGCCCGCCGATCAGCAGGCTGCCTGATTATCACGCAACGTCATCATAGAGCCCGCCGCGCCAACGCGTGCGTGACAATCATGCGGCCTTCGCCGTCTTCGCCGTATGTGTACCAACCTTTACAGCCGACTGTGGTTAGAATTTTCATGAGGTTGTCGGACGAGGCTCATCTCGACGAGCGTTCTTCCTTCCTACAGGTAGCTCGATTTCAAGACGCCCTCGCAGGTATTCTCAGCTGATTTCTTCGTCAATGTGCACTGAGGCTCAGGGTTTGAGCGGCCTCGCAAGGAACGCTACCTTTTGATTGACGTCGACATGGATTCCAGATTTTATAGCGCAAACGATAGACGTCGTGGGGGCGCGAATATCGATCGCATCAGCCAACAGTGAATCCATCGGATACACGACCCCTATGAGATCCCCCTGCTTCACTTCATCCAGCACGGAGCAGCGAGGTTCGAAGATGCCGCGTGCCGGCGATTTCAACTCGTCAGACAAGAGCGTTTCAAGTGTCTTGCTGGCTTTCCGTTGACGGAAGGTCGGACACTCGGCTTTTCCCTCGACGAGTCCGAGCGCGATAAGACCGTTGCGTACCCCAGCTTCGTAGATCGCCAGAGCTTCCGCGCTGACGGTGCCGCCGCCGAATTCGGTGCAAATGAAGACCTTGCCTTGGCGATGCACCCACATGTCGAACATTCCATTTGTGTCGGGGTGTTCCCAGAGCAATGTCACGGGAAATTTGAATGCCTCTGCCAATTGGAGCGTCTTGGCCATGAGATCGGCATCAGCAATGGGATGCGTGATGACTGCTGGTGGAAAATCCCATGTCGGTCCGAAACTGTGCAAATCGAATACGGTGTCGGCCTTTGGCAACAACAGGCGCGAAACGGCATCGGCGATGCGTTCAGTTACCGATCCGCCGGCGCGGCCGGGAAACACGCGATTGAGATTCAAGCCGTCGATCGGCGAGTCTTGGCTCCATGCCTGCACCGCCGGCAGATTGAGCATTGGTACGATGATAACGCTTCCACAGGTTTGCGCTTTGGGCAGCCAGTCAACAAGCCGCCGTGCCACGATTGGTCCTTCCAATTCATTGCCATGATTTCCGCCAGTGACAAGGAGGCGCGGTCCCTCCCCTTTATTGAGGCTGAAGACCGGAAGCGAAATAGCTTCGCAGTCGTCGCCTTTGGGGACAACAAGATGCCCCGTGGTCATGCCAGGCGTGTCGAGATCGAACGTTAGGTATGGTGTTTCGCTCATAGTTAGCCGACCTTGTGTGTTGAGATAGCGAACGCTAGAGGTTCGCTTTCCCCGCTTCAAATACAGTTTCCATATTATAGGGATCTGGCCGCACGATGGACTTACTTTCTGGCACGCCTCGTCCAGGCAACGCTTTTACGAAGACAGGCTAGCCTAGCAAACGGCCGCAAGCGTTAGCCGGCATAGGTCCGTAATGTCATAGGTGGGTAACCCTGTATGGCGGCGAAGTGCGTTCGTGACATAGGGGAACCCCGTGCATTCCATCAGCAGCATCCCGATTTCAGGATGCTCAGCGCGAAGTTGCGTCACGCAAGCGGAAACCTCCTTCTCAATCTGATCGACTATGGTTGGGATTGGAGGACGCATCAAAGCGTTGCGGAGAAATTCGCCGCCTTCGACGCCGCCGACGACCACTCTCGCTCGATCTCTCGGATTATCGAGACTAAGCAGGTCTTCCCCGAAATGTCTTGAATCAGCGGTCACCACGGCAAGCTTATGAGGATGCGCCAACTGTCGCAGCAAGGTCGGAACCAAGAGCAGGCTAGACATCACAACGGGAACATCGACGGCAGCGGCAACCGCCGCTTGATGTCGGACGAAAAAGCCACAGTCAGAAGAAATTACGGCTGCCCCTCGTTCGACCAAGCGTCTAGCGGCTGCCACGCACGCGCCTTCGAGCGGCGGGTAACCACGAATGACCATATCCGGCCATGCTCCCTCCACGAGTTCCGTCACGATTGGGCGGTCAAAGGTCGTTGGGTTCAGCAAGCCACCGGGCCGCGGAACTAGCGACGAACTCTCGGCTGGCACGCCTTCATCGAGCTCAAGAATTCCAAGTGCACGGCGGTTTTGAAACATCATGGTTGGACCACTAAAGAAAGAACTCAAGGGTTCGCTTCCAAGCTGGCGAATTTCCTTACGTTCTGTTGTACTTTGATCGGCATTGCGGCCGGTCGGCGAAATTTCTTCCTCTCGCTTCGCGGGTTTTCCCCCGCGGCTCTTCAATCGTTCTCCAGTCGGTACCCTGATATTGATCCTTTCGGCTTCGTCAAAACATTTTTTGTCGGCTATCAGCTTGCCATTCTCCTTGACGAGCCGGGCATGGCTCTGCGGATTCGGCAGCCCCAGAGCCAAACGTTGCTTTATCCCATTGACTTCACAGCGGCTCTCGGTCGGAACGAGCGAAGAGGCGCGAAAGGAGCTGGATCCATAGAGAGCACTCTTTTATCGATCATCTCAGCGAGCAGCTTTCCGGAAGTTGGCCCGAGTGTGAGACCGTAATGGCCGTGGCCAAAATTAAACCATAGTCCCTGATGGCCAGGAGCTGCACCGATCATCGGCAATTGATCAGGAAAAGTGGGCCGACGTCCAAGCCATGGCGAAGACTCTAAGGGTTCGGCGATTGGGAATAGCTCTCTTGCAGGACCAAGGACTCCTTTCACAAGCATATCGCTCGCTGGTGCGTCAAAGTGGTCTAGCTCCACACCCACACACAGTCTTATGCCCTGATCCATAGGTGAAAGCACGAAGCCATACTCATCATCCTTTACTGGACGAGTTAGGCTTGCGCCATCTTTGGGTTGAAAATGAAGATGATAGCCTCGCTTCGAGCCGAGCGGTAAATTATAGCCGAGTGGCTCCAATAGCTTCTTTGACCAGGGACCTGCCGATATGACGACATTTCGTGACTGTATAGTGTCGTTCAATGACTCCACATCCCACGTACCGTTTTTGTGCCGCCGGAGCTTGGTGACGCACATCTGCCGAAACTCACCGCCGGAGCGCACAAGCGCTTCTACATAGGCTTTGACAAGCTGGTCAGGAGCTTGTGTATGATATGTTCCCGGCCAATACAGACCTCCAGCCGCACCTGGCTTCAGAAACGGCTCAAGTTCAGCTATTTCCTCGGTCGAGATAATTCTGAACGGATAATCGCACGCAAGCGCCAAACGTTTATCGCGTGAGATTGCACTGAGCTTTGCTTTGTCCCGGATGATTGAAAGGTATCCCACATCGCGCAGCAAGTGAGACGCACGTGATAGACTCGCGAGGCACAAGTGCTCAGCGATCGCATTCGAGAAGAGTGGTTGAGACTGCAAGGCAATGCGCCACAAATTCGAGTCCGAGGACGCCCGCCAAAAAGCCCACAACCAAGGGAGAGTGCTTGGCAGGGCGAATAGATTCTGACGAAAATACGGTACTCGGTTCAGAAGAAGCTGCGCTAGTTGCAGAGGGTGCCTTGGAATTGTTATTTGAATATTCAAGCCAGAAATAACGCCTGCATTGCCGTAAGAAGTTTCCGACCCAGGTGGCTGCCGATCAACCAAAATGACCTTACGGCCAAGCCTCTGGAGTTGGAGCGCGGTTGCAGCCCCGACCATTCCTGCTCCAACGACTACAATGTCAGCGACGTCGCTCATTGAGAGGGTCCTATAGAAGCATCCATTTCGGCTGGAAGCTGTTTGAGCCGCTTGGGTAGATAAGGCCAGGGTAAAGCGGGCAAGGAGTGTGACCACCAACATAGGCAATGACCGGATCGAAGTAACGGGGCCTCTATGGCTAAGGTCGACTCGCCGAAAATGGGGATCGGATTAGCGAAAATCGCAACGCAAGCTCGTGGCAATGCAGGTAGGGCTGCTGGTGCGGCTTTTTCAGTTCCCATCAGTCGTGCGGGCACAGACACCGCGACCAGCCGCGCCGGCGGTCCCATTTTAGCTATACCCAACGCACTGATGCGACGCCGCCCCGCTTGCTGCAAGCCGACTGCATGCTACAGCCAACTTTTGACCGAGGTCGACGTCGCCAATGCATAGCTGAATTATTCGATTATGATTAATTTGCGGGGACTGTTCGACAGAACTTCCGGCTTTCCTTCGGTTATCATTAGGCTTTCAGTAATCTCAATACCCCAGTCGCCGTACCAGAGACCAGACATAAAATGAAAGCACATTCCTGGCTTAAGTTCCGTGTGATCGCCCTTACGGAAGCTTGCCGACGCCTCGCCCCAGCCAGGCGGGTAGGCCATTCCGATTGAGTAGCCGGTTCGCCCTTCCTTCTTTAGGCCGTGGCGCGCAAGTTCGTTGAAGAATGCTAATGCCACGTCTTCGCAAGTCTTGCCGGGCACAAGCTGCTCAAACCCAGCTTCCATTCCTCCAAGGATTGCCTTCTCGGCATCGAGAATCTTCTGGGGCGGCTTTCCCAGATAAAACGTTCGAGACAGCGGGACATGATAACGCTTGTAAACGCCAGCCAATTCGAAAAAGATGCTTTCGTTTGGCATTATAGGACGGTCGGTCCAGGTCAGATGAGGAGCCGCTGCATTCGCCCCGGCGCCGATCAGCGGAACGGCGGCAGAATAGTCACCCCAAAATCCTTCGACACCGCGGATTCCCGCATCGCAAATTTCAGCGACGAGATCGTTCTGTCTCATTCCCGGACGAAGAATTTCCTCGATGCGCTCATATATCGCAGTGATAATCTTGCCGGCACCGCGCATGTATTCCATCTCGCGGGCAGACTTCACAATACGCTGCCATTTCACCAGCCGCGTGGTGTTCTTGAACTTTGCGTTCGGAAGGCTCGCCTCAAGGGCCTCAAAAGCCGCATGGGTGAAGTACGGCACGTCCATTTCAATACCGATCGTCGACGAGCCCCATCCGCTACTGGTGATCAACTCCCCAAGCACGGTCATTGGATGGAAGTCGTCAGATTGAACGTAATAGTCTTCATAGAACTTAATGCACTCTTCGCCGAGATAGGTCGTCTTTCTTGCACCGTTCGCATCCAACTTGCGACCGAACCAGATCGGCGGTCCATCAAGTCGAACAATCGCGCATTGGTGAACGTAGAATGACCAACCATCATAACCCGTCAGCCAACCAATGTTTGCGGGATCGGTGACGATGAGCAAGTCGACTCCTGCTCGCTCCATCGCCTTTTGGGTCTTGGCCAGGCGCTCCTGATATTCTGAAACCTCAAACCGCAATTCAGCTGTAGTCATTTGGTACTCCTGTTGTGCGATCAGCAACTGATACGCCGTCATTAGTCTGGGCCTTGCTACGAGGCTCTCATCCCTCGATAACTCAAAGTGTTCCGTTTCAACAGATTCATTGCGACAGACAATTTTAGCTCGCCCCGCTACGCCCAAAGGGTCCAGTGAATGCTAATTAGGAACTGAGGGATGATATCCAGTCACACAGCGGCATGGCCAATATAAAATCAACGGGTATCCCATCGCGTTTTGATATGATCATTTGCATTACAGCGAAAGCTGAACCCCATACCGAGACCAGCGGGCGTGCGGCCCGGCAATCAAAGTGAGAGTGCCTTCTCCCGGATTGTCGCGCTACTCGGGCGCTCTGAGAATGAATACCGACGAGCCGCTCATGGCTGAATATGTCAGGCCCGAATGCAGTAATTCGACAGGGGTGAAAGATATCGACCTGTTGCAGTGTTTTGATTAGGGTCGGGACTTCGGAAACGGGGCCATCCCAGTCAAGCGTTTTTGGACGAGCGTGATCATCCGCCTGCAGGCGGACGTATTGGCGACTTGATGCTGAGCAGCGCAGTGTGTGCTTGAGCCGCCGCCTTCGTGTGAGATCACCCCGGGTGCATGCTTCGGTCCGTGGTCAGCGCGCGGGCTGCCAACATGATGCTGGTTCGATACAGTTTCCGATGTGCCCATCTCATTGGCGCGCTCGACGAAGATCGGCGACAGTCCAGACCTCGGCATCATCGGAACCGCGTCCCTGGGGGGACCTCGAAGGCCTGCGGTCAAGCAGGCAACAGTGGGAGCTTCAGTTCGTTATGCCTCTTGCGGGATGATCGGCGCCTCTGCCTGGAAGGCGGTGCCATCGACCCAGATTCGGTGAAGGATCACCCCAATGCGCCGAGCGAGGGCGACCATGGCGCGCTTCCGACCACGGCGGCGTGCGATCTGTGCAGCCCATGCTCTCGACCATGTCGAGCGCCCCCTGTTCATCATGACGGTCGCGGCCTGACAAAGCGCGCGGCGCAGGTTGACGTCTCCGGCCTTTGTGATGCCGCCCGATACATCACGTTCGCCAGACTGGTTGCGTGAGGGTGTCAGGCCGACCCAAGAGCACCTTTTTCAACGTCGTGAATCGGCGGGATCATCCACGGCAGAGCGGAAAGTCAGCGCCACGACTGCGCCGGTTCCCAGGCATGGACATCAACCGATGGCATACCAGGTCGTCCTGAGCGAGCTGGCGGACGCGTCGTTCCAGTTCCGCCAGTTCGCGCCGCAGAGACGCCCGCGCCATCGGTTGCCGAGGGTACGGCTATGTGGTTGACCTCGACCTCGAAAGATTTTTCGACCGGGTCAATCACGACAGCCTGATGGCGCGCGTTGCCGCGAGGGTGTCCGATAAGCGTGTGCTCAAACTCATCCGAGCATTCCTCAATGCAGGGGTGATGGAGGACGGCCTGGTCCGTCCGGTGGACAAACGGACCCCGCAAGGCGGTCCTCTCTCGCCCCTCCTTGACGACCTCGACAAGGAACTGACCCGACTGTGGTCACCGCTTCTGCCGTCACGCGGACGACTGCAACATCTATGTTCGCAGCTGCCGCGCCAGCGAACGGGTCATGGCTTCCGTCAGCCGGTTCCTGACCAAGAAGCTGCGGCTGAAGGTCAACGAGGCGAAGAGCGCGGTGGCGCGACAGGAGGAGCGGAAGTTCCTGGGGTTCAGCATCTCGAACGCGGCGCATCGCGCCAAAAGCTCTCGACAAATTTAAGACGCTGATCCGGGACATGACACGCCGGACCCGGGGCGTAAGTCTGCCGCAGCTAGTCAAAGAGCTGAAGCCATACCTCGTCGGTTGGCGCGGCTACTTGTTCTGCCAGACGCCTCGAGCACTCACACACTTGGAAGCGTGGATCCGCCGAAGACTACGCATGTATCTCTGGCGGCAATGGGGAACGGGCACAACCGCTTCAAGAAACTGCGCCGTCAGGGCGTACCAAAGTTCGGAGCTGCGGCTGCCGCCGGTTCACGGGGGCGGGATTCTGGCGCATGTCAGGACACCCGGCGGTCCAAATCGAGGAATGCAGTCGAGCGCTGCTGCCTGCGGGGCTCTTCCAGAGCGTTCTCGTCACTGTGCGTTCAATTGGGTAATCCGCGCCGGCAATCGGGCGATCACCTAGCAAATCCGCGACACACAACGAAACGCGTGGCCGCCAGCCTGCACAAAAAAACCGATGCTGGGGTTCGCTTTCCCCTGCTCCAGCGCGACAACAGTTCCCTTGGAAACCCGGTGAGCTTTGCCACTCGGTCCAGCGTCAGGCCTTGGTCACGCCGCAGGCCCCGGAGCTTTGATGCTATCGCCTGGCCCAGTTCCTGCTCTCTATCAACAGCTGAAATGTCGGTCATTATATGATGCCGGTACGGTCAATATAAGGCTGTTTCGCAAAATTCTCAGTAGGCTAGAAGCGTGCTTATCTCTGGACATAACTATGCTGCGAGCTCCGCAAAGACCTGAAATGGCGAGCGGTTGTCGTTAGCAAACTGGTCCTTGCGGATAATATGGGCCACTTCGATACCCGCGATTGTGGCTGAGGCGGAATGAAATGCTTTGAAGCCGATCATTGGGGCTTGGTGATCCGTTTGATAAAGCGGTGATCCTGCTCAAGGATGTTATTGAGATATTTGATCTGATGGATTTCTATGATCTCGCCCGTTCCGGTGAATTCAAGATGGTATTGACAGCTTGAAGTCCGGCCAGATTGGCACCGCTCTTATCAATCACAACCCGTTCTGGAACGCCGTTTTCGTTGATCGAGACACCGGCGAGATCCGTGAGGCGGAGATCTTTGTGGCGGTCTTGGGAGCGTCCAGCTTCCCCTATGCCGAAGCAACCTGGATCCAGACACTGCCTGATTGGATTGGTTCACACGTCAGGATGTTTCGTTTCTTTCATGGCGTTCCCCGCCTGGTCGTCCCCGACAATCTGAAGTCGGGCGTCAGCCGCGCCAGCTTCTACGATCCCGAGATCAACCGCAGCTACGGCATGATGGCATCCCACTATGGCGTCGGCGTTCTTCCGGCACGGCCAAGAAAGCCTCGGGATAAATCGAAAGTGGAAAATGGAGTGCGTTTCGTCCAGTCATGCATTCTGGGGCGGCTGCGCAACCAGACCTTCTTCTCGCTGGCCGAGGCCAATGCCGCCATTCGCCAGGCACTCGATCGCATCAATGATCACGTCATGCGTCGGCTGGGCGTCAGCCGCCGGCAATTGTTTGAGAGCGTCGAGCGTGCTGCGCTCGCAAGCGTTCCGAGCAAAGACTACGAATTCGCCGAGTGGCGTTTGGCCCGCGTCTCGACGGATTACCATGTCGAGTTCAAGACCTTCTTTTATTCCGTGCCGCACAGCCTCATTCGCCAGCAAGTCGATCTGAGAGCAACGGCACGCGATCGAGATCTTCCACCGCGGCAAGCGCATTGCCGTCCATCAGCGCCGCTATGGCGGCCCTCGTCATGGGACTGATCCGGATCATATGCCCAGCTCCCACCGGCGATATGCCGAGTGGACGCCGGATCGTTTCCGTCGCTGGGCCATCCGTCGGCCCCGAGACGGAAGGCTTGTTGTCGCGATCCTCGCCAGCCGCCCACATCCTGAACAAGGCTTTAGAACATGCCTGGGTGTCCTGCGCCTGTTTCGCGATATCACACGCGATCGCGCCGAAGCCGTGTCAGCCCGCGCTGTCGAGATCGGTGGGCTGAACTGCAAGAGCATCGCCTCGCTTGTCGCCAATCACAACGCCGCAAGGCATTCCACCGAACCGACCGCCATCGTCGATCACGCCAATCTGAGTGGCCCTGGCTACTTTCATTGAGGAGACACACCAGTCAGGACGAGCTTGACGCGCTCGACCGCCACAAGCCTGAGGCTCTGGGAGAAGAGGAACGGCGGAGCCTGCTGCGCGTGGGCGCCGATCTCGAACTGGCATGGCATCATGCCAACGCCACCGCCACCACGCGCAAGCGGATCATCCGTGCCGTGATCCGCGAGATTGTCGTCGCCATCGAAGACGACCACATCAAAATGCTGGTGCATTGGCAGGGCGGCGACCATACCGCGCTTTCGGTCAGGAAGAACAAGGCAGGCCATCACCGTTGGGGCGCCCCGCCGGACATCGAGGACCTGATCCGTGCCCTGGCACGCCAATTGCCGGATAGAGCGATCGCATCGCTTCTCAACCGGCTCGGCAAAACCACGGGTCGTCTGAACGGATGGACGCAGTCCCGTGTCTGCACTTTCCGCAACCAGCACGACATCGCCGTCTACAAAAAGGACGAACGGTCGGAGCGCGGCGAGTATACATTGCAGGAAACGGCTGCGAAGCTCGGCCTGCGGCCAATGACCGTGCTGCGCATGATCCGCGCCGGCGATCTGAAGGCCGAGCAGTATTGCAAGGGTACGCCCTGGATCATCCGTCATGAAGATATCGAGCAACTCGATATCCAGCACCATTCCGGCAGGAGCGGACACAGTCCATTATCACAATCACAGGATCAGCAGATCCAGCTTTTTCAATAACATAGCGAGGTGTGCATTATGTCGTGGGATCGGTTGGGCCGAGGAAGTGGACGACCTCGCAGCGGGCGACGAAGCCGAGTTGGGCGAGCGTGAAGATTCGATCGCGGTCGAGCGAGGGCTGGAAAGAGAAGTCGAAGCCGGCGAGCGTCTTGATCGTGGCCAGGCGCCCCATGCGCAGTGCCGTCTTGATCCGGCTGTTCTCGCGCAGGGTCAACTCTTCCGAGAGGAGGATGTCCATGGCTTCGAGGGCGGCGATCTCGCCTTTCTCGAGCCGGCGCACGACATGATCGAGCGCTTCGAGCGCCCGCGGCATCTTCAGGCCGACGAGGTCGTGGCGGATCCGGTCGATGGTGGAGGGCGTGGTGTCGAGCGCGTTCGTCATGGACGTTGCTCCTTCGCCATCACCCGGGCGACGGCGTCGTAGAAGGCCAACGGGCGCTGAGCGACCCTGTCGCCCGAGCCATGAAGAATGACCTCGTCGTTCCTCAGTCTTTGTCGGCGCTTGGATGTTGCGATGACCCGGCTCGACATGACGCTGGTGCCGGCCTTCGAGAATAGGATGGGTGGCAATCAGTGCGCCGTCCTCGAAGATGCGCAACTCTTCGGCCAGCGTGTGTACCTCGACGACACGGCGCCTGGTGGCGTCGGGCACGCTGTAGAAATTGCCGCCGACGCTGACCATGCCCTCCCGGCTGATACGTCGCTCGAGCTTCAGGACCGATCGGAACGGAGCCAACGGCAGCGGCCGGAGCCTTCGTTGACGACACGCCGTGTGGTTGCGTGAACTCTCGGGTTTGCGACCGTGTCCAGCCAGTGACGCAACTGCGCATTCAAGTCTTCGAGGTTGCGAAAGGACCGGGCCAGGAAGAAGTCCTCGCGAATGTAGCGGAACGGTCGCTCGACCTTGCCTTTTGTTTTGGCGCGGTAAGGCCGGCAGGCCTTGGGATGGAAACCATAGTGGCGGGCAAGATCGACGAGGGCACGGTTGTAGACGATGCCGCCGGTATCGCCTTCGCCGATCACAGCCGTCTTCATACGGTCGTAAAGCACTTCGCGAGGAGCGCCGCCCAACGCCTCGAAAGCCCCAGCATGGCAGCGCAAGACAGTCGGCAGATCCTGGTGGACGACGGAGCGTGCCCAGATAAGGCGACTGAAGCCAAGCACCATGGAGAATAGCCAGACGATTCTCGGCGTGGTCGGCTCATCGGTAAAGACGACATTGAACTGGGCGAAGTCGACCTGCGCCTGCTCGCCGGGCGGGGTCTCGAAGCGAACCTCGTATCCACGCTCCGCCGCGGCAGGACGGACGTCGCGCAGGAAGTCGGTGACGGCCGTGTAGCCGCCGCCATAGCCGAGGTCCTTCAGTTCCCGGAAAAGCCGGCTGCCGGTGAGTCCGGGATATCGCGTGACCCGTTCGCGAAGATAGGCCGTGAAGGGATCGATCACCGCCTGACGCGGCTTGCGCGGTCCGTAGGCCGGAGCCTCGAGCCCGCGCTCAATGTATTTGCGCACCGTCTTGCGGTCGATCCCGCTCTCCCTGGCGATCGCCGACACCGACAGGCCCTGCCGATGCAAATCCAGTATCATCATCATCTCCCCGATCTTGATCACCGAAATCCCTCTCCCGACCATCAGGAGAAGCATCAACGATTACGCGCCGCCGGTCTCCCGGAGCGCGCTCCGGGTCCCCGGGGGCAGCGCTATACTGGGGAATTTTACTTCGGCACTTCTGGGGAGTATTGAGCCGGCATCGACAAAGATAACATCGAGGAGACGCTGAGCTTCTATCGGCTGCCGCTAGCTCACCACAAGCACATGAAGTCGACGGATGACATCGACAACCCAAATTTCGACTTTTTCGATTCCTGTTGCGTTTCTTTGTTCGGCTCAGGTGAGCCTGTTTCTTCGTCCCGGCCCACAGGATTTCCCACGCGAGCGTGTCGAGACGCAGTCAAGGCTGGCCGGTGCGATGGCGCCACGGCCGGCTGCGAGGTTTCCAGGCCACGCCTTGACGGCGTCGAGCACGGCGCCATTCTGGAGCGGACCGAGGGCGTCGGTCGTGCCGCCACATTTCCTTGTGCTATATTTGTCCGGCACGGACGACCACGTGGCAAAGAGTGGTGCGAGAGGATGAGAGTGCCGCCACGCAGCCGTTATAGTCGTTCCTCGTTTGTGGCGTCCGTGCGCCGCTTCGGCCCTCGTGACCGCCAATGCCGAACCATTAGCTCGTAGGCACGTTCGGCATTCTCGGCCGCGGCTTTCTCGCTGTTTCGCAACTCCTTCACGTTGTAGGCGTAAGCCGAACCGCGGCGACCGACACCGCGCTCGCCCGGCGCGCCGGCCTTGAGAGCGAGCTGCCTCTGCTTTGCCGCCACCAGCGCCGGGCGAGCCCAGAAGTAGTCCTGCTCCTTTGTCAGCAGATGCCAGATCAACACGGCTAGCTTGCGGGCGAGTGCCACGGCTGCGACCTGATGACCACGCTTGTTACGGATGCGTAGGAAGAAGGCCCTGAGCGGTCCGGGCGCCTTCGCCGCCGCCCAAGCGGCCTCGACCAGCATGGCGCGGGCATGGGAACGCCCATGTTTGCTGATCCGGCCCCATTCTCAATGGCATCACTGGCAATCCATGGGATCTGCAACTCTCAGCTGGAGGCTCGTCTGGAGGGGCTGCGGCCGCGGTGGCCGCCGGCATTACTCCCGTTGCCCACGGCAGCGATGGCGGCGGATCGATTCGCATCCCGGCGTCCTGGTGCGGCCTGATCGGGCTGAATCCGTCCCGCGGACGTGTTTCAGGTGGGCCGAACAACCGGGCGCATCTCATGGCTGTGGTCGAGCGTTTGTTCTGTGTCGAACTGTCCGCGATATGGCCGCCGCTCTGGACATCTTTTCCGGCCCCATCCCGGCGATCCGTTTATCATCGTCCAGCCAAACCGTCCTTATGTGGACGACTCTCTAAGCCCACCGGTCGTCTGCGGGTTGGGGTGGCGAGCACGAGTTGGGGCACCATCAAACTCGATCCTGAAGTGTTGCATGCTGTCGAGGCGACGGCAGCACTTTTACAGGAGATGGGGCATACAGTAACAGACATCGACACGCCCTTTGAGCCCGATGAGTACAGCAGCAGATACCTCGACCCAACGTTCGCGAAATCGCTCGAACGAGCGGCGCGGGCCATGGGGCGAGAGATCAACGCGGACACCTTGGAGCCGGTCAATCTCAAACGGTATGAATTTTGCCGCGATTTACCTCCGTCCCGAGCAGTAGACGTACAAGAGGTGCTCCGGAAAATGCGTTTCTGCGTAGGCGGGGCGATCCATGCCTTCGACATTCTGCTGACCCCTACAATGCCAATCGTGGCCGTGGCGCAGGGAGGCATCTACTCTGCGACAAACCCGGCGGTTTCCGCAGAGGATTACGTCCGAAATGATACAGATATTTGTCAGTATACTGGTATCTTCAATGTCACCGGACAGCCTTCGATTTCCTTGCCGTTGGCACAAAGCGCCAGCGGGCTGCCGATCGGTCTTCAGATCGTTGGCCGTTTTGGCGACGAGGCCACGCTGGTCCGTGTCGCTCGCGATCTAGAGGAGGCTAGGCCCTGGAGCCACCGCCGACCGAAGATTCAAGCGGGGAACAGCTGACAATCACCTTGAAAGAACCAATTCTGAAGCGAGCTATCTTCCTCGGAATAGGCTACCTTACGCGACATTAGGCGATCACAACCAAGGGGTGCGCAATATCGCTCAATTCGACGAGCAGGCAGTTCGCGCATATAGTTGCATTGATGAGATCGAGTGTGATCTCGATCTCCAACGCAACGATCGCTTTGACCATCGAGCCAATGAAATCCTTCGCGCGTCGCCCATCTTCCAGAGAACTGTCTACGTTGCTTCGTGTTTGTGCGTAAGCTTCGCGACATTCCTACGGACATATCGCTCATCGTCATGGACTTTTACTAGTCCGTGCACATGCACTACCAAATAATTCCAGGTCGGCACCTGTTTGTGGAATTCGTGCTTGCTCGGATTGATCAAGCCCGAGGCGCAGCATTTCGAGCATTGTCCAATATGCGGGCAGGATTTCGACATGCGCTATCTCGGCCAGGTCCTTCATCATTTTGAGCTCCCATGAGCCGTTGCAGCCTGTGAGATGAAAAGCCCGTGCCTCCGGGAGAGGACGCGGGCAAAGGTCTGTTGGGAGAGAAGATTGACGCAATCTTGGTGTGGAGTCATTCCACGACCAGCGCATCGGCAAATAGATGAAAGCCCGCGCCCCGTGGAGGGGAAGAGGACGTGGGCTGATCGGAAGGAGCGATCCGATCTCGCAGCGTGTCTGCACGGGGAATAATGCTGTAGGAGCCGGATGTCGCGCCTAACGGACATGGGCCACAATCGCCACGCTGCTGACCACCGCCAAGATGAATCAGATCGATCCGCAACGCCTGGCTCACCCAGACCCTCGAGCGCATCGCCAATGGCTGGCCAAACAGCGATATCGAGGCGCTCATGCCTTGGCACTACCAGCGCTAAACGGCATCAGCTGCCCGCTTACGCTCGGATACCAGTTTGGCGAGATGTAAGCTTCGGCTGCGCGAAAGACGACGAGAACTTCATCACCATCTGCGAGCTCCTGCCAAACCGGATTGATGCGCGAGCAGTTCAGGCGAGGCAATGCGCCATGGAAGCCAAACGTCAGCGCGGCAGACCCGCCTCCTACGCGCCAATCAAAAACACGCACGAACTTGTCGCGGAGCGACAATCAGAAACCGACGATCCTCTTGCCAGCGACAATCATAGTGATAATTTGCCCGTGACCGCGACACAAGAATCTCATCCAGATTGTCGCTCGCGTCTCATCCTGATCCTCGCGCTATAGGGCACAAACTCAATAGCTGACTGTCCGGTGAAATAGGGGCAACTCCACCTTGGCCGAGCGGTTCGAAATCCTCACCGCCTGATTGACGTTGCATCAATGCCTCTCTGTGCCCCTATTCAGTCGTTGCAGCGAACCCTGCATTTGGCGCGTCGAGCAGATGAGCATCGAGCGGCGCCAACTTGGCGGCAGTCTGCGAGATCGGCGCGCTGTTGAACTGTTTTCGGGTTGACGAACAGTGTCACGATAACCAGGTCGGCGTTGCGATCGCGGCGTGCATCAGGCTCAGATGGCCTTAATGCAAGGCACACATAGTCGGCACCACAGCGAAGTTCAGGCCATTCTGACGCCAAGCCGCGATAGCCGTGCGCAACTCTGCGACGGTTAGTGCGATCGGAATGCTCATGCTCCCATTGACCGTTCTTGGCGCATCGCCGAATAGATGCTCGGCCGCTAGAAAGCGGCGGTCGCGCACTTCCTGCGCATAGGCGGCGATCCCTGCCTCGGCGATCTCACCGGGTTCGGCATAGCGCATGACGAATTTGGACCGAGCCTGTGTGGAAACGGGTTGATTTGATAGAGTGATTCCCGATCAGCGAGGGGAGTCGGATGAAGCGATTTGTCGAGGGCGAGCATCGCCGGCAAGCGACACTGCTTCCCGAGTGCCTGGATGATTACGTGACGCAAGCCAATCCGGTCCGGGTCATCGAAGTCTTCATCGACGAACTCGACCTCGGCGCCGTGGGCTTTGCCGGGGTCGTGCCGGAAGCGGCCGGGCGGCCTGCCTATCATGCCGCGACGCTGCTGAAGATTTATCTCTACGGCTACCTCACCGCATCCAGTCGAGCCGCCGGCTCGAGCGGGAGACCCAGCGCAACGTCGAGCTGATGTGGCTGACCAGCCGGTGATGCCGGACTTCAAGACGATCGCCGACTTCCGCCGCGACAATGGGCCGGCGATCCGCGCGGCCTGCGCCCAGTTCGTCGTGCTGTGTCGCCAGCTCAGTCTGTTCACCCGGGCTGTCGTGGCCATCGACGGGAGCAAGTTCAAAGCCGTCAACACCCGCGACAAGAACTTCACTGTCGCCAAGGTCGCCAAGCACATTGAGCAGGTCGAGGCCAGCATCGCGCGCTATCTGGTGGCGCTCGACCGCGCGGACCGGCAGGACGATGATGTCGCCGAGGCCAAGACGGTGCGCCTCAAGGAGAAGATCGAGGGCCTGCGGCGGCAGATGCAGTCCCTCAAGGCGCTGGGCAAGCAGGTCGAGGCCGCTCCTGACAAACAGGTCTCCCTGACCGATCCTGGCGCCCGGTCGATGGCGACCAGCGGCAAGGGCACCGGCATTGTCGGCTACAATGTCCAGACGGCCGTCGATGCCGAGCACCATCTGATCGTCGCGCACGAGGTGACCAATATTGGCAGCGACCGGGCGCAACTGACCTCGATGGGGCAAAAGGCGCGGGATGCTACCGGGTGCGAAGAGATCACTGGCCGACCGCAGCTATTACAACGGCGACGAGGTGCTGGCCTGCGGGCAGGGGAATTTTGCCCTGCATTCCCAAGACACAGACATCCGGCAACGCCAAGCGCGGCCTCTTCACCGTGGCCGACTTCATCTACGACGCCGGGATCGACCGCTACACCCTGTCCGGCCGGCAAGCACCTGACCAGAGGAAGGTGCGTTCAGACCGCCGCGACATTATCGATCACTATCGCAATCTCACCGCCTGTTCGTCCTGCGCGCTCAAGTCCGGATGCACGCCCGACAAGCACAAGCGCCTGAAGCGCTGGGAACACGAAGGCGTCCTCGACAAGATGCAGGACAGGCTCGATCGCATGCCGGACGCCATGACCATCCGGCGGCAGACCGTCGAGCACCCGTTCGGAACGCTCAAGGCGTGGATGGGCAGTACCCATTTCCTGACCCAAGACCCTCGAAAACGTCAAAACCGAGATGAGCCTGCAGGTACTCGCCTACAACATGAAGCGTATGATCAACATCTTCGGCGTCAAGCCGTTGATAGCGGCAATCGCCGCCTGATCCACGCCCCGCCAGCAGCCTCATCGCTGCCACACTCAAAAGAGCGGCCGCCATACGCAATCTGCAATCGCCGTTTTCACACGACCTCGACCAGAAGTCGCCGAAGATGCCAACATGTCGTCGACGATTAGGATCTGCTCGTCACAGACCTCCTCGGTACCTCAGGGACGAAGTGGCGGGCTCCTGATGCGTTTTTTGACAGATACTTTCGAAACGCTGAGGAAAGTTTGCAACGCTCCAACCTAGATTTGCTGCCCCGGCTGCTGTTGCAGCATGCCCCGGGCGATGACGTGGGCTTGGATCTCGGCCGCGCCTTCAAAGATGTTCAGGATCCGGGCGTCGCAGAGGATCCGCGAGATCTCGTATTCCAGAGCGTAGCCATTGCCGCCGTGGATTTGGAGCGCGGTGTCGGCGTTCGACCAGGCAACGCGCGCGGCGAGCAGCTTTGCCATACCGGCCTCGATGTCGCAGCGTGTGCCTAAGTCCTTTTGGCGGGCGGCGAAATAGGTCATCTCACGGGCCATCACCGTCTCAGTGATCATCATGGCAAGTTTGTCGTGGACCCGTGGGAAGGCGACGATCGATCGGCCGAATTGCCTGCGCTCCAGCGCATAGCGTAACCCCAACTCGAACGCGCGACGCGCAACGCCAACGGCGCGGGCCGCGGTCTGGATGCGCGCGCCCTCGAAGGTTCGCATCAACTGGCGGAAGCCTTGACCTTCCACCTCACCGAGCAGGCCACCGGGCGGGATGACGAAGCCGTCGAAAGCGATATCATATTCGCGCATCCCTCGATAGCCAAGGACCTCGATCTCGCCTCCACTTATGCCGTAAGACGGGAAAGGCTCGTCCCGGGTGCCGCGTGGCTTTTCAACAACCAGCATGGAAAGTCCATCGTGCGTGGTCGAGGCTGGATTGGTACGGGCTAGCACCGTCATTAGATCGCTACGCGAAGCGTGCGTTATCCACGTCTTGTTGCCGTTGATGACCCAGCCGCCGTCAGGCGTTTTGACCGCCCGGGTCTTCAGACTCGCCAGATCAGATCCCGTGTCCGGCTCGGTGAAAACCGCGGTCGGCAAGATTTCTCCCGAGGCAATGCGGGAAAGCCAGCGCTGCTTCTGCTCGGGCGTGCCGGCGGCTGCAATAAGCTCGCCGGCGATCTCCGAGCGCGTGCCGAGCGAGCCGGTCGCAATCCAGGCCCGGCTCAGCTCTTCGGTCACGACACACATTGCGAGCTTGCCAAGGCCCAGTCCGCCGAACGCGGGATCGATACAGATGCCGAACACGCCCAGTTGCGCCATCTCAGTGACGATCTCGGCCGGAACCAGCTCGTCCCTCAGGTGCCAGCCATGGGCATTGGGCAAGATGCGCTCGTCGGCGAAGCGCCGCATCTGGAGCCGGATCATGTCGAGGTCTTCGTCACCAAGCTTTTCACTCACCGCCTCTCCCTGGGCGGCCAGCGAGACAAGTTCCTCGCGGTGCGTGGGAGAATTGCCATGAGCCATGAAGGACGCGACCGAGGGCTCGCGCAGGAGCGCGAGCGCCTCGGCGGTGGCGCCAAGTTCCGCCGGGCGGAGGATCTCGTTTTGACTCATAGGCAGGCCGCCTATGAGCTGGCCAAGATACTCGCCAAACCCGATAGCGATCACGAGTTCGTCGCCACGCTGTAACGTCCCTTCGCGCAAATGGCGCGTGCCCCAGGCCGCAACCGCATTGAGCGTAGCCACCGACGTTGCCAGCCAGGCGAACCCGTGGGCCACGCGCTGAGAGCGGTCAAGCAAGCGCGAGTCAACCTTTCCTTGGGAAGCAACCAAGGTTTGGACCTTTTCGCGGACGGAAGCGACGTAGCGTTCAGCCGCGGTCACGGCATCGTTCGCCAACGCGATAAGGGTGGCGCCTGAAGCGAACTCGAGAGGATCGGCCGTCACGCATGTGCTCCTGGACTCTGGACGACGCCGCTATCATGCAAGGCGGCAATCTCGTGGCTGGGCAGGGCGAGAACGCCGGCCAGCACTTCTTCCGTGTGTTCTCCGAGGTTCGGGGCCCGTACCGGCGTCTGGCGCTGAAGCCCCCGGAAGGTCGCGGGATAGCCTGGCGTTGGATAGGTGTGTCCGCTGATGTGGTCCACGTCTGTGAAGAGCTCGCCTTCCGGCAGGAAGGGTTTCTCCTTGGCGACCGCTTCCGACAATGTGCGATATGGCCCCCAGCATGCGCCGGCTTCATCAAGGCGCACTGTCAGGTGAGCGGCCGAGCTCGTTGAAACTGCATATTCGACCAACACGCCTAGGCGATCACGGTGCTCATAGCGCAGCCCCTCGTCCTGTGCGAACGAGACACCCAGTTCAGCCTCGAGCGTAGCGACCCCGGCCTGAATGGCGAGAGCCTCCACCAGCCCACTCCATTGGCGGCTGGTAATCGCCACGATCATCAGCCGCTGGCCGTCCGCCGTGACAAAATCGCGGCCGAAGGCTCCGAAGAGGTCATTGCCTATCTTCGGGCGATCCCGTCCGTTTACGACCACCTCGGCCACCTGGCCCAGCGTACCGAGCGTGGCGGCGGCGATGTTGCTCAGCGGGACACGGATCTCCTGCCCTAGTCCGGTGCCACGACGACACATGAGCGCGGCAAGGACGCTTGTCGCCGCAGTCGACCCGGCCAGAAGGTCCCAGGCCGGCAGAACGTGATTGACAGGATCGTCGGGCTTCTCGGCAGGGCCGGTCATCATCGGGACGCCCATAGCGCAATTGACTGTATAGTCGACAGCATTGCCGCCGCCGGCATGGCCCATGATACGCGCCGTAATCAGGTCCGATCGGCGCGCTGCCAGCCGATCATGCGAAAGAAATCCGGCCACCGGATAGTTAGTGACGAAAATGCCGCCGCCTTCGCCCGGGGCAGTCACCAGAGCCGCGGCAAGCTCGCGTCCCCGAGGGTCCGCGAGATTGATGGCAATGGATTTCTTCGACTTGTTGAGACCTTCCCAATAGAAGCTGCCGCCGCCGGGAGAGCGTGGCCAACGATGGAAATCTGGCCCGCCGCCAACCGCGTCGAAGCGAATGACCTCAGCGCCCAGCTGGGCGAGCGAGAGAGCGCAGAAGGGAGCGGCAATGAAGGATGCGCCTTCGATCACCCGTACACCATGAAGAAGTTCGTACATCGCGGCTTAACCTACCAATTTCAGCTCACCTCATGCTGGAAATGACCACGCCCATCAAGGAATACAGCTCCTCTTATTCATAGAGTGAATATGCCATCCAAAAATCTGACACTCTTTTTTAATACCCTCTATTGGTTCGGCGATAACCGAACGAGCCCTCTAGAGAGCATCTATGACCCTGCCCCTCAGTGGCGACAGCGCCTTTTTCCTGGATTTATATGCACGGTTCGTGAAGGATCCGGCGTCGGTACCAGCCGACTGGCGGGTGAAACTCGCCTTGATGGAAGCGCCGGCGCAGGCCAGTGGCGACAATGGCGACCGCTTAGCCGAGCTGTTTCGGACTTATGGGCACCGTCAGGCCCGCCTCGACCCTCTTGAAATGAGCGCTCCCGGCCTCGTCCCGGAACTGAACTCTATTGAAGGCGGCGAAGAGTGCGTTGCCTTGACGCTAGGCGGCGAGGAAGTGAGCCTGCCGAAAGCACAGGCGATCGCAACCCTTGGCTCGGTCTATTGCGGCACTGCAACCCTTGAGGCCAGCCATGTGATTGATGCTAGTGAACGCGGATGGGTCTATGAGCGCTTCGAACAAGAGATCCTCCGCAAGGCTGACCAGGACGTGTATGCGCGCACGCTCGAAGCTGTCATGCTGGCCGACGAATTCGAACATTTCATCAAGACCAAGTGGCCGACGAAAAAACGTTTCGGCATGGAGGGGGCGGAGTCGTCGGCTGTCATCTCTCGCGAGATCTTTCGCTGCGCGGCCGAGGCGGGCGTCAAGGAGGTGGTTATTGGTGGCATGCACCGAGGCCGACTGGCCACACTTGCTACCGTGCTCGGCAAGTCGCTACCGGCGCTAATTGCCGAGATCAAAGGGCGGGACATCACGGATGGCGATGCGACCTTCACTGGCGACGTGCCTTACCACAACGGTCTGGCGGCGGAGATCGACACCGGCGCAGGACAGGTGGCCGTGCGTCTTCTGCCGCACCCATCCCATCTGATCGTCGTGGCACCTGTGGCTGTGGGGGCGGCACGTGCCAGACAGGAGCAGATGGCGAGGGCGAACGCTGGCACGACCGGTGCGTCGCAGGTCCTACCGTTCCTGATGCATACTGATGCGGCCTTTGCCGGCCAGGGTCTCGTCTGGGAATTGCTCCAGCTTTCCGCGCTCGCCGGCTACAGTGTCGGAGGCACTATCCACCTTATCGTCAACAACCAAATTGGGTTCACGACCCTCCCGTCAGAGGGACGTTCGTCGCCGCATCCGAGCGATATCGGCAAGGCGTTCGGCGTGCCGATCTTCCATGTCAACGGCGAAGACCCAATCGCCGCCGCTGCGGTCGCCCGCGTAGCGGTCGAGTGGCGCAATGCGACGGGGAAGGACGCCATCATTGACCTGGTCTGCTACCGCCGTAATGGCCACAACGAACTCGACGAACCGCGTTTCACGCAGCCGCTGACCTGGTCCAAGGTCGACGACCGGCCGACCCTCAAGCAATTGCATTCGGATCGCGTCAAGGCCGTCTCGACCGCGGCTTTCGATACGGCAGAGGCGAAGCGCAAGGCCTTCCATGTTGCGCTCGACCAGGCCTATGCAACCTATGACCAGGTTCGCAACAGCGCACCGGAGCGCCAGACGGACATCTTTGCCCTGCCGCAGCCCGCTGGCCCACTCCCGTTCGGCACCGTGACCGGCGTCGCGCGCGATCGTCTGCTGGACCTGGCCCGACGCATGAGTGCCGTCGGCGACGGCTTCGAAGCCGACCCGAAGGTGCGCAACTTCCTGACGGCGCGGTTGGAGGCAATCGAGAAGAACAGCGGCTTCAACTTCGCCACCGCGGAGGCTCTGGCTTTCGCATCCCTTCTGGATGAAGGCACATCGGTGCGGCTTAGTGGACAGGACAGTGTCAGAGGCACATTCACGCAACGCCATCTGGCCTTGCATGACCGGCGCACCGGTCAGACAGCGATGTCAATTGCGGGCCTAGTGCGAGCGGGCGCGAGCTTTGACGCGGTGAACTCGCCCTTGATCGAATATGGCGTGCTGAGCTTTGAGTATGGAATGAGCTTGGCCGACCCGACGCGACTGGTGGTTTGGGAGGCCCAGTTCGGCGACTTCCTGAATGGCGCCCAGGTGGTCGTCGACCAGTTCATTGTAACGGCCGAGGCGAAGTGGCGGATGAGTTCGGGCCTCATCATTGCTCTGCCTCACGGGCTCGAAGGCCAGGGCCCCGATCATTCTTCGGCCCGCATCGAGCGCATCCTTCAATCTTGCGCCGGTGGCAATCTTGTCGTCGCAAACCCATCGACACCGGCAAATTTGTTCCACCTCTATCGCCGGCAAGTCCGCGGCTCGATTCGCAAGCCGCTGTTTCTGATCGCGCCGAAGTCGCTCTTGCGCTTACGCGATTGCGTGTCGATCCTCGATGAGATCGCCGAGGGAACATCTTTCCAGCCAGTGATCGTTGAGCCTCCCTCCGCTTCGACCTGCAGCAAGGTGGTACTCTGCTCGGGCAAGATCGCCTTTGCCCTGAAGGCCGCAACGGCGCAGAAGCGCATCAATGACGTGGCGCTGGTCCGGGTCGAACAGCTTTATCCCTTCCCAAGCGAAGCCATCGGCGCGATCCTGGAGCGGTTCCAGGGCGTCCCAATCGTCTGGTGCCAGGAGGAGCCTTCCAACCAGGGGGCGTGGTCTTTCATGCGAGACCGCTTGAGCGAGATGGCGCCCGAGCGGCCCCTCGCCTATGTCGGCCGGCCGGCTATGGCGGCGGCCGCAGGGGGATCCATCGACCGGCACGAGGTGGAGCAAGGGGATATTGTAGCCGCTGCGCTGTTGCCTGCCGTTCGCGCGCAGGCTGCGGAATAAGCCACTGGACCTGGTCGGGGCCATTAAGCTAGGCCATCGGGAGGATACAACCGGGATCAACAGCCCAATGTCCGTTTTCGAGCCGGTGAGGTCTGTGCAAAGGGGACTGGCGGTGCTGCGAGCCATCAGCGAGCATGGACCAATCGCGGCTACGGACATTGCAAACCTCTGCAAATTGCCACAGCCAACCGTGGTTCGCCTCGTCGAAACGCTGCTTGAGGGCGGTTACGTTTATCGCCAAGCTGGCAAGGCGACCTACAAGGTGACCGGGCGGACTCTAGCCCTCAGCCGGGGATATGACTCTCACCATCGCCTGATCGAACTTGCGATGCCCGTGGTGGAGCAGTTGCACATAGAGATCGGCTGGCCTTCCAACCTGGCTGTCTTCGACGGCGACGCGATGGTAATCGCCTATTCCAATCGCGCCGCGCTGGGATTATCGATCCCCGGCAGGGTTGGCGCGCGCATACCGCTCGTTGCCACCGGCGTCGGCCTCGTGACCCTGTCGCGCATGTCTGCAGAGGAACGCCGTCAGGCGCTGGCGCGAGCGAAGAGGTCGTCGCGCTGGGACAGCAATCCCACCCTACTCGCAACGCTCCCGGAAAGGCTCGAGGACGTCCGTCGCAATGGCTACGCGTTTGCCGAGCAAGCTTACTTGGACGAGGTCTACCAGTCGCGAATCTGGGCCGTAGCGGTCCCTGTGACGTCAGTCGCCAGTGAATATATCGCCCTTAGCAGCCTGATGCTGCGCATGGCTGGCGACAGGCGGCGGCAGCTTAGCAAGATCCTGCCCAAGCTCACGGCAGCGGCTAACCGCATCGGCCGCCTGCTCTCATCCGATTATTCATGAAGCCAACGGCCTGGGCAAAAGCTCCCGCACGCCGCGGTCTGCCGCAATGCCTTAGAAATCCGCAGGCCGCCTACTCATGCGGCACCACCGTAGACCAGCGAATCGCGCTTTAAGCACGGCATCTTTCTAAGATATAACAGATAGGCATGGCATGGTCGCTCGTGACAACACCCGCGACCTGATTGGAGTCAGCTCTTTTGGAACTGCGACAGCTAAGACATTTCCTGATTGTCACGGAATCAGGCGCTTTCTCGAAGGCCTCGAGCATCATTGGAGTCGCGCAGCCAGCCTTGAGTCGACAGATCAGGCAGTTGGAGGAAGAACTGGGGGTGCAGCTTTTTTATCGCCACGGTCGCGGCGTTCGCGTCACGGAGGAAGGGGCGCAGTTCTATGCCGCCATCGTCCCGGTGCTACGGGAGCTTGATCAGGTCAAATCGGACTTGGTCGCCGCCGCCAAGGTTCCCGCGGGCGACATCGTCTTTGGCATGCCGCCATCCATGAGTGCTGCGATCGGCTCGGCTTATAGGAACGGGCACTGCTGCAGGTGGTGGACAGGATTAACAATGGCGGGCCCCTTTGATGATTGGTCCTTCGGCTTGCCTCGAAGGCGCAAAATGCAGTCGGGAATACACCCGTGAGCAGTGATGCTATCGGCAGCGCAACGAACGCTCTGAATTCGTTGACCC
This sequence comes from Mesorhizobium sp. M1399, assembly GCF_040317735.1. Taxonomy (NCBI): domain Bacteria; kingdom Pseudomonadati; phylum Pseudomonadota; class Alphaproteobacteria; order Hyphomicrobiales; family Phyllobacteriaceae; genus Mesorhizobium; species Mesorhizobium sp. M1399. Next base: position 60,428 of record NZ_JAMYKZ010000020.1, on the reverse strand, counting down.
ATGTGGAAGCGGCGCGCTGGGGCCGGGATTTGAGTACGCTGTTGCGCATCACGCGTATGAATTTGCGGCATCCCTGGCAGGTCGCCTTCGCTATTGGCTCGACGATCATGGCGGCAATCCTCCAGTTGCTCATTCCCCAGCTTCTCGGCCGGGCCGTCGACCAGACCCAGACAGCCATCGGGGGCGGTGTCGCGGGGACCGCGGCAGGACAAGCGCTCTGGACCCCGGCTCTCCTGCTGCTCGCCGTCAGCGCGCTACGCGGCCTTTTCACGATGGCGCAGAACTATTTTGCCGAAGCCGTCGGGCATCATGTCGCGTACGAACTGCGGCTCGCCTACTACGACAAGATCCAGCGTCTCAGCTTTTCCTTTCACGACCGGGTCCATTCAGGCGATCTGATCACCATCGGAATGCTCGATCTCCAAGGCGTGCGGATGTATTTTTCCACCGCGCTCGTTCGCGTGCTCCTGCTCACCATGCTGATCGGGATCGGCGCCTACATGATGATCTCGACCGATCCCATGCTCGGCCTGGTCGCGCTGAGCTTCGTGCCTTTTGTCGCCTGGCGCTCATCGGCCACACAGCTTAGGCTGCGCGCCACCTGGCTCGACCTGCATGAGCGGCTTTCGGTACTAAGCCGCGTGATGGAGGAAAATCTCGCAGGCATCCGCGTGGTCCGCGCTTTTGCGGCTCAAGCCTACGAGATGCTGAAGTTCGACGGCGCTTCCAAGAACGCGCTCGACCTCGCCCACGACCGCGTTGACATCTACGTGCCCAGCACGTCGGCGATGACCTTGTCCTTCTTTTTCGCAATGGGATTGGTGCTCTGGATCGGTGGCAGCAAGCTCGTCGCTGGCGAGATCAGCGTCGGAACGGTGGCGACCTTCCTGACCTTCATGACAATCCTGCAAATGCCAGTCCGCCAGATCGGCCTCATGGTCAATGCCTTTGCCCGCGCTTCTAGCTGCGGTTCGCGGCTTTTCGGTCTCCTCGACCAGGAGATCACAATCAGGGATGCTCTCGAGGCCAGACCGCTCGAGATAAGCGACCGCACTCTGCGCTTCCACAATGTCTCGTTTGCGTACCCCAGCGCCGAAAACCGCGCCATTTTGAAGAACCTCAGCTTTGAGGCCCGTAGAGGCGAGACGATCGCGATCGTCGGTCCGCCGGGTTCGGGCAAATCGACGATGGCTCATCTGGTCCCCCGCTTTTACGACGTGACCGGTGGCGCCATCACGCTGGACGGCCAGGACATACGTAATGTCACCCTCGCGACGCTTCGCAAGGCGGTCGCCGTCGTACAGCAGGATGCATTCCTATTCACCACCACGATCGAGAACAACATCGCTTATGGCGATCCCTGGGCGAAGAGACAGCGAATAGAACGCGCTGGCGAATTCGCCCAGCTCCACAACTACATCCTCGGGCTCCCAGCAGGCTACGAGACGGTCGTGGGCGAACGCGGCGTCTCTCTCTCTGGCGGCCAGCGCCAGCGTCTCACGATTGCTCGCACCATGATGCTGCGCCCCTCCGTCGTCGTTTTCGACGACTCAACGGCGGCGATCGATGCCGGCACCGAGCAGCGCATCCGCGCGGCGATGCGGCGCTTCGCCAAGGATCGGGTGACGATCATCATCGCGCACCGGCTGAGTGCGCTTATGCACGCCGATCAGATCCTTTTTGTCGATAACGGCGAAATCGTAGAACGCGGCACGCATCAAGAGCTTTTGGCGAAGCGGGGACGCTACAAGGCCCTTTACGATCTCCAGACGCGCCCGGGTGATGACAATATGACCCAGTATGGGGGCGCCCGCTGATGGCGCAGGGCCGCGCCGGCGAAGTCGAAGCCGAACGTGACGACGGCAGACGCCCTCCGCGCGCGGTTGTCGGCTCGCACCGCATCGAGGAGGAGATGTTCGGCCGGGCTTTCGACAAGAGCATCCTCCGGCGCATCTGGGCTTTCGTCCGTCCCTATCGGGCCAGGGTAGTCATCACGATTGCAGCAATGCTGATCTTCACCGGGACGCAGCTTCTCATCCCGTTGATCATCCGCTACGCGCTCGACCAGGGCATGAACCCGGCAAGGACCGATCGCTCAGCCCAGCTCGCGGCCGTCGGCGCGTTCGTTTTGGCGATTTTGGTCAATTTCGCTGCCGGCTACATGCAGGAAACCGTGGTTGGGAAAGTGGCCGAAACTGTCCTGTTCGACATCCGCCGCGCCATGTTTGGCCATCTGCAGAAGGTTTCGCTCTCCTTCATGGACAAGACCGAGGTCGGACGCCTCATGTCGCGCCTGCAAGGCGACGTCAACTCCATACAGGAATTCCTCGAAACCTCGGTATATTCCGTAGGCGATGTTGCGCTTCTCTTCGGCATCGTTTTCGTAATGCTGTGGCTCGACTTCCGCCTCGGCCTCCTGACGCTCTCGGTTCTGCCGGTCCTGGTGATCGTCCGCATTGTCTGGCTGCCGCGTGCCCGCGACGCCTTCATGGCCGCACACGAGACTAATTCCGTCGTCAACGGCGCGCTGGCCGAAGCCATTCACGGCGTGCGCACCGTCCAGTCAATGGACCGCCAGCAGGTGAATTTCATCCTTTTTGACGACAAGGCCCATGCCAACCTCAGGACCCACCTGATCGCTGCCAAATATGCACTGGTCATGGTGCCTATCGTCGATGGCCTCACCGGCCTCGCCATGGCCGCCGTTATTGTGGTCGGCGGCTCGATGGTCATGAATGGCCGCATAGATGTGGGCGTATTGGTTGCCTACCTATTTTACATCCAGCGCTTCTTTGACCCGATCCGCTCACTCACCCTGCAATATTCGGTCATGCAGCGCGCCATGGCCTCAGGCAAGCGCCTGACCGATGTGCTCGACGTCAAGATCGATGTTCAGGACAAACCCAATGGCGAGGTGCTTTCGCCCGAAATGGACGGCTCGGTCGAGTTCAGGGACGTCACCTTCGGCTACAATCCGAACCGTTCGGTGCTGAAAAATGTCTCCTTCCGGGTCAATCCCGGCGAGACGGTCGCACTGGTCGGGCCGAGCGGTTCTGGCAAATCGAGCGCGATGGCCCTGGTCCACCGCTTCTATGATGTTCAGCAGGGCCAAGTGCTGGTCGGCGGACATGATGTGCGCGATCTCACCCAGGAATCGCTCGGCCGCCAGGTCGCCATGGTGCTGCAGGAGCCGTTCCTGTTCACCGGGACGGTCTTCGAGAACATTCGATACCACAAGACGGAAGCCACGCGCGACAAGGTGATCGAGGCCGCCAAGGCGGTCGGCGCCCACGACTTCATAATGAGCCTCGCCGACGGGTATGAGACCCAACTTGGCGAACGCGGCGACAACTTATCTCTCGGCCAGCGCCAGCTTATCAGTTTCGCCCGCGCCCTCGTCGCCGACGCCAAGATCCTCGTGCTCGACGAAGCTACCGCCAACATCGACAGCTACACGGAAATGCAGATTCAGAAGGCTCTGATAAAGCTGCTTGAAGGGCGCACTGGCCTCGTCATCGCCCACCGTCTTGCCACGATCCGGGGTGCCGACCGCATCATCGTGCTTCAGAATGGCCAAGTTATTGCGACTGGCAACCACGATCAGCTAATAGCCATGGGGGGCCTGTATTCCAAACTCTACAATCTCAACTACGCCTCCTTCGACGATATTCCCGAACACGATACGACCGTACAAGCCGGCTCCCAGACCTGACGTCTTGGCGGCCTTGTGGTACTGGCATTGACTTCGGGCGTGCCGGCGGACACAAGGCCGCCGCAGACGAGGAAGCAGGCAGCATTCATGCAAAGCACTCGCGCAGATCGTGAAGACCGGCTGCGAACGATTTCCTCCAGCATCGTTATCCGACCGCGGTGCACCCGCGACATCGGGCGAACTCGCTCCAGGTGGTGTCGCTCGGCGTAGCAAAGCCGCTCGCGAGCGCGCCCTCAACAGCGCCGTAGCGAGTGACGGCTTTGCTACCGCCGAGCCGCTGATGAAGCTGGATCTGGGCGCCGCACCGGCGCCGCCCCGGGCGAGAAGAACCTCTGCGGCGGGCTATGTGCAACGACTAGCGCGAGCCCGACGAGCAGACGCGCCCGCATCGTGACGCGCTCGGCTCCTTAGGATCGCGCAGGCTCACACGGGGCCCAGACGCCAGCCAACGCACAACCTGGTAATCTGTGCCGCCGGCTCGTGGTCAGTTTGGCCTCCCTCCCGATTGCCCGTCCCCACCACGTGCACGCTCGAGCACGTGGATGAGGGAGCGCTGTTACAACAATTTAACCTTCAGATCAGACCGCCAATTTCACGGTCAGACAAGTCGAGCCATGATTTCGGATTGAATGGTCGTCGCGGTGTACAGGGAAGCATCTAGCGGCAGATTTCCAAATGCCAGTTGACAAAGCAGGTAGTTGGCACCTGCCTCTTCCAACTGATCTAACAGAACTTTTCGCACAGATTCTGCTGATCCTACCACACACAATTCACGCTCTATTGCCGCATCGAAGGTCAGCGGCAGGTTTGGTGGAGTCGGGATGGCATTAAGCTCGTAAAGGAATTGGAAGCTCTTGAGCCATCGTTCGTAAGCAGGTGCCGCCAGCGAATAGGCATGTGTGTCACAACGCCCAACCACGACCATGCGGAGCAATCCAATAAATGGCGCTTGATCGCCCGCGCCAGCGTTGTCCTCTCGATAGGCGCGGAACGCATCAGTAGTTTTGCGAACAGAAGAGGAAGGTCCTACACACGCGATATTTGCTCCATTCGCAGCGGCCCAGGCTGCGGACTCGGGTCGATTGGCGGCGACCCATGTCGGCGGATGTGGACGCTGATGAGGTCTTAGCGTCAAAGGAACGTCATTGAGCTCAAAATGGCGGCCTTGATAGCACAGCGTGCCAACCTTCATGGCATTAACAAGTATTTCAACAAGAATTTCGCTGGCTTCCGCATAGCGGCCCGGCACCGCGTCCGCACCAATCCCGAAGTAACCCAATTCGATCGGGAGAGCACCGCGCCCTATGCCCAGTTCGAGCCTGCCACCGCTCAACTGGTCCAGCATACAGATCTCTTCGAACGCACGCAGCGGATGATAAAGCGCAAGCAGCATCACCAAGGGTCCGAGACGCAGGCGCCGGGTGCGCTGGGCGACGCTCGATAAGAACAGATTCGGCGATGGACCTCTCCCGTGGGGGGTACAGTGGTGCTCTGCGAGATGATAGGCATAGAACCCTAGCTGATCGCACGCCTCTGCTAATATCAGGCGATCTTCGTACTGCCGGGCGATATCGAGGCCGTCCTCGTCCAGATGATCGAAGATGCCGAAGGCTAGGTTTGAAGGAAAGACGTTTGTCACTCGATTGTCCCCGATTTTAAAGAAAAATGTTGTCGTGCTTGGGTGACCAAGCAAGTCTAAAGATAGCAATGTGTGATATCGGATTAGCGTCAGCGTACCGAACGAGCAGAGCCTGACGCTCCCCTGCCCGTGGTGCTTGGTATGTTTAAGCTTCCAACTATATCGCGAGCGGCAGCAAGAAATGCATCCAATTGCTCTTTTGTGCCGATGCTGACGCGGATGCAATGTTCCAAACCATTGTCCGGAAAGTAGGCAACGAGTATCTTTTGCCTTTCCAAGGCTGCTTGCCACCATGAGCCGTCCTGTCCCGCTGGCACACGGGCTAGCAAGAAATTTGCGTGGGAGGGCGTTACGGAAAATCCAAGTTGCGACAGTGCGGCTGTCACTCGCTGTCGTTCATGTCTGATGTGCTTGTGGTTCTCTGCGTAGGCGCCGCGATGCGCAAGCACGCTGATACCAACCGCATGCCCGATCACGTTCATGTTGAAGACGTTCTGGATGTTGCGCAGCCTGCCAATAATCTCAGGGTGACCGAAACCGAAACCGACGCGAATGCCGGCGGCGGCATAGCTCTTCGAAAATGTTCTCAAGATCAGAAGGTTCGAATAACGGTTGATGAGGCGCAGCCCGTGATCGGGTGCAAAGTCGACGTAGGCCTCATCAAGGACGACCAGGCGATCCGATTGTGCCACGAGGCGTTCGATATTGCTTATCGAGAGGAATGTTCCGGTCGGATTGTTTGGATTGGCCACCAGAATGAACTTGGCGTCTTTTGCCGGACCGGAAAGCAATTGCTCCATTGGCAGCGAATGAGTTTGACATCCGATCTCGAGAAACTCAGCACCATGCAACATGGCAAGTTTGCGGTTGAACGAAAACCCTGGCGATATCATCGCCACCTTGTCGCCAGGGGCGAGGAAAGCTCTGTAGATGAGTCCGAGCAGTTCAGACGACCCGTTGCCTGCGATGACCTGATCCGTGGATACCCCATAGGTATTGGACGCTGCTTCCCTCAAGCTGATGTTATCGTCGTCCGGATACAGATACTGGCGATTGAGGGCCGCCACTGCACTTTGCATTATGATTGGCGGCAACGGAAACGGGTTCTCATTCGTATTCAGCTTGACAAAACTTTTGTCCGGCGCTGGTCCGTTGGACGGCAGAGCATCTAACTGTCGCGTCCCTTGCGGAAGAGACGAAAGCACAGCTTGCAGTTTTGCATCGGACATATTTTATCTCCGTTTCAGTCGCACAGGGGCATCCGTATGAGCTCGCAACGAGAGCAACATGGCGGACGGATTGACGATGGCAGCGTCGCCTTTCACAAGATGGTCGCAACGCCGGCTGCCACGGGAATTCGGCCAGGCTGTCCTCGGTCGGATCGACTTGACGCGGACGCGGATCTGCATCCCTGCGCGGGCCAAGCCGCTAAGCGGTCTCAGCTAATCCGCCTGAGTCATGCTTTCACAGACGCTTGATCTCGATGCCGTATTTCCTCAGCACGTAGCCAATCTGGCGCGGGGTCAGTCCAAGCAGGCGCGCCGCCTTTGCCTGCACCCAGCCACAACTTTCCATGGCAGCAATGACGCGCTCGGCGTCGGTGGTCCTCGCGCCCAATGAGTGGGTTGCGCCGGCAGGCGGGACTGTGGTGGCGGCCGAACGAGCGGCCGCATCCGGCGGCGTGGCCGGATTCACTGCCTCTGGCAGGATTGGCGCTGGTTGCAGCGCGGCCTTGCCCGATCTGCTCTTCCGCAGCGCCTCGGCAAAGCATTGGTCGTGGGAGCACGCAAAGTCGTTTCTCCCGATTGATAGTCCCTCCGCCAGGATCGCGGTCCGGTGCACGCAATTTTCAAGCTCGCGAATGTTGCCGGGAAATTCACATTTCATCAGTACTTCAATCGCACGCGGGTCGAAGGTCAGCGTACGGCCGTTCTCATCGTTGAAATTCTTGAGAAACTCAGCTGCGAGGAGCGGAATATCGCTGCGCCTTTGGCGTAACGCCGGCACCAGCAACGGAACCACGTTGATGCGATAATATAGGTCGGCGCGGAACTCATTCCTTGCAACCGCCTCTTCAAGGTTCCTGTTCGTGGCGGCAATCACGCGAACGTCGACCTTGATGGTCTGGTTGCTGCCGACGCGCTCAAACTCCTGCTCCTGCAGCACGCGCAGTAGCTTTGCCTGGAAGGAGGCCGAGATCTCGCCGATCTCATCCAGAAACAACGTCCCCTTGTCGGCGAGCTCAAAGCGACCCTTGCGGGAATTGAACGCGCTTGTGAAGGCACCCTTCTCATGACCGAACAATTCGGATTCCAGGACTGTCTCTGGCAGCGCTGCACAATTGAGTTTGATGAAGGGCCGCTTGGCGCGCGGCGACAACTCGTGAATTGCCTTGGCGACCAGCTCCTTCCCGGTACCGGATTCGCCTCGCAACAGAACCGTGGTCTTTGCCTTAGCTACAACTGCGATCTTCTCGAGCAGCGCGCTTAGCGCCGGACTATCGCCAATCATTCCCTTGACGTGAACCTTCTTGCGCTGCGGTGCAGGGTGCTTGACATCAGAGAATTGCGTTTGCAGCCCATCTTCCACCTCCGTCGGTCGCTCGCGGTCGCCCGCGGAGAAGCGGTGCAACTTGACTGTCTGTCCCACCATGTTGGCTATCATGGTGAGCAGCCGGACATCATAATCGAGCCGATACGTTGACCTGCTGTCCAAGGCGCGGTCGATAGTCAGCGTGCCTACGGCGTTCCCATCAACACGAATGGGAACGCCGATGAAGGACACGGTGTCGGAGGCCCCAAGCACCTCTATGTCAGCGGCAGTGAAGGCCGAATGCACCGCTATGTTCTCGGCGACGAGCGGCGTGTCCGTCGTCACAATCAGATCGATTGCCTTGCGCGGCAGGCGCATCCGGGAGCGCTCATCGCTGTTCTCGTCGCAGCCGGTGACTACGGTGATGTCCAGTACGCCCTCAGCGTCGAAGAGAGCGATGATGCCGTGCCGCATCTGCACAAACGAGGGCAGGAGATCGACGACCTTGGCCAACGTGACTTCGAGCCGGGCGGGGTCGGTGAGTATTTTCGATATTTCGAAGATGCCGGTAAGCGCGTGCTCGTGCGATGGCACAAAAGGGACCGCGGTGTTCATCTCGGACTTTGGGTAAGCCCTTTTCGCATCCGGAAGCGAAATGCGGCACTCGCTGGCATTTTGTTCTGATTTGGGAATGTTGTGGTGCATATGATCCTCGATCTCGCGCCATGAAATGCATGCCGGCGGCATGTGCGCCCGCGACGTCGCGGGCAAGCGCGAAAATGCTCTGACGTGAACTCGTGCCACCGCCGTGTGGTCGAGTGCAAAGCGGGTCGACCCCTGACGCATCGCTTGGCTCTCCCTCCACGAAGCTTGGCCACGTTCTCGGCTTGCACGGGGGCAACCACACGTTGATTTTCAAAAGACTGGAGCGAGGCGGGATAGTCAATCGAGCTTTCTTTCATTCGTGAAAGGAAACCTCGCGGCCTATGATAGAATTCATCAGTTCTAATTTTTGTCGGCGATGTTGAACGACAGAAATACGGCGCCGGCGATGCGGTGCCCGAGCGGCTGACCGCGCCGAGTTGCCGGGCCGTGCCAGTCACCAGCGCCTGCGAACCAGGGGCGGGAGCGATAATCACTGCCGACGACACTGGTCGGTCGCGGCAACCGCCATTTCCTCGATATTGATGACGCAGATAAGGCGGCGGCGTCGCGTGTGAAGGCGCGAAGGTGGCGGTCGAGCGCGGCTTTCTCGGCGGTGCTCGGAACTTCTGAACCGCATCGTCGCGGTCAGCACCAGCGGCGTCAATCCCTACGTCTCGACGTCGCTTTCAAGCTGTCGCTGCAGCGGGAGCGCGGCAAAGAACACGGCAATTCTGCGCCCTGGTGCCAGCGATGCGCCCCTTCCCAAAGTCGGCAAACCGAGGAGCCCGCCACGATGTGCAGCAAAACCGCAAGCCAGAGAGATCGACCGGCAATCTGCCGGAGAACATCAAGCGCGTGCTGGACGGCGGCCTTGTCATTCCCGTCTTGTGCCACCGCATTCATCCCATCATTGGCGAGCCCAACGTCAGTTCAGGTCATGCGGATCCATTTGGCATGGGTATTGCGGCGGCGTTGGTGCAGCGTTCGACCGGAGCGCCGCTATAGGGAGAAGCCCGGGAGAAGTCACGCCACCTCGATCCGGTCAGGGAGAGAGAAACAGTGTCAGCTGCACAAGTCCGCGGCGCGAGTCCCGCGCCCCGCAAACCCTTCTATGCCAAGCTTTACGCGCAGGTGCTTGCCGCCATCGCCCTCGGCGTCGCAATTGGCTATTTCTATCCGGGGACCGGCGAGAGCCTGAAGCCGCTGGGTGATGCCTTCATCAAGCTGGTCAAGATGATCATCGCGCCTGTCATCTTCCTGACAATTGCGACCGGCATTGCCGGCATGAACGATCTTCACAAGGTCGGCCGGGTCGCCGGCAAGGCAATGGTCTATTTCCTCACCTTCTCGACGCTGGCGCTGATCGTCGGCCTCATCGTCGCCAATGTCGTCCAGCCTGGCGCCGGCCTCAATATCGATCCGGCCTCGCTCGATGTCCAGGCCGTGAATACCTATGCCGCAAAGGCCCACGAGCAGTCGGTCACCGGCTTCCTGATGAACATCATCCCGCCAACGATTGTCGGTGCCTTCGCGGAAGGCGACATCCTGCAGGTGCTGTTCTTCTCGGTTCTGTTCGGCATGGCGCTCGCGATGGCCGGAGAGACGGGCAAGCCTGTCGTTTCCTTCCTTCAGGCGCTCATCGCGCCTGTCTTCAAGCTCGTCGGCATTCTGATGAAAGCCGCGCCGATCGGCGCTTTCGGCGCAATGGCCTTCACCATCGGCAGATATGGCATCGGTTCGGTCGTCAACCTCGCGATGCTGGTCGCGACGTTCTATTTCACCGCCTTCCTCTTCGTGTTCGGGGTTCTCGGCGCGGTCTGCCGCTACAACGGCTTTTCGATCTGTTCTCTCATTCGCTACATCAAGGAAGAGCTGCTGCTTGTCCTCGCAACGTCCTCCTCGGAGGCCGCGCTCCCCTCGCTCATGCAGAAGATGGAGAAGGCGGGCGCCAGGCGTTCGGTTGTGGGTCTCGTCATCCCGGCCGGATATTCGTTCAATCTGGACGGCACGAATATCTACATGACCCTGGCGGCCCTCTTCATCGCGCAGGCGACGAACACCGATCTGTCAATCGGCGATCAGGTGCTGCTGCTGCTCGTTGCGATGCTTTCCTCCAAGGGCGCTGCAGGTGTGACAGGTGCGGGCTTCATCACCCTGGCTGCTACGCTCGCCGTAGTTCCGAGTGTTCCCGTTGCTGGGATGGCCCTGATACTCGGCATCGACCGCTTCATGTCCGAATGCCGGGCGTTGACGAATTGCGTTGGTAACGCAGTGGCATCCCTCGTCGTCGCCCGCTGGGAAGGAGAATTGGACCAAGCGCAGATGAAAGCCGCCTTCTGCGGTCATCAGCTTGCCGAGGCATCAAACCGGCTATCCTCCGCCGAGTAAGGGCGACGCACCGCGACCGGTTTCGCCAAGCTGGTCACATGACCTGAACGATCGACTCGCAGGCTCTAAACGGCGCCTCACGGACCATGTATCAGAAGCGCTAAATGTGTGAGTGCAAATCATCGCCGCCCTAAGCGAATGAACCTTCCGTTATACCCGGCCGGTCTACGTCTGGAGTAGTCCAATACGCTGTCGATCATTCAGTATGCGGGCGTCTTCACTTTGCCCACCCGAAAGCATTGTCGAATCGCGCTAGGTGACAGAGAGCCAGCCTGCGTCAAAAACCAATCAGAATAGGACCCATGACCAAGCGCCCCACAATTGCCGATCTCGCCCGCGAAGCCCGAGTCAGCGTAGCAACGGTCGATCGGGTTCTGAACGCCCGCCATCCGGTGCGCGAGGAGACCGCGCGGCGGGTCCACGACGCCGCCCACGCGATCGGCTATCATGCTGCCGGGCTCATCAAGCAGCGCTTGCGGCGAGACCTACCGTGCTACCGTCTGGGCTTCATCTTGAGAAAACCGGCCCAGCATTTCTACCAAGACTTTGCGCGCGAGGTCGAAGCGTCGGTCAATTTGGCCCAGTCCTTCCACGGCATTCCGCTCATCCAATTCGCCCCGTCACATATGCCGAGCGACCTAATCGCACCGCTCAAGGATTTGGGCGCACGCTGCCATGCGATCGCGATGGTGGCACCGGACCACCCAAAAATTACAGCAGCGGTTGAGGACCTCAAGGCCAAAGGCATTCCGGTTTTCTCGCTGCTTTCCGACTTCGCCGCCGGCGTGCGACAGGGCTATATCGGCCTCAACAACCGCAAGGTGGGGCGCACGGCCGCTTGGATGGTGTCCAAGGTCGCAAAACGGCCCGGCAAGGTGGCGGTGTTTGTCGGTAGCCATCGTTTCCAGGGGCACGAGCTCCGTGACGTCGGCTTTCGCTCCTATTGCCGTGAGAACGCGCCGACGTTCGAGGTGCTCGATCCGCTTGTGAACCTGGAGAAACGGCAGGTCACCTACGAGGCAACGCTTGATCTCATGCAGCGGGAACCCGAGCTCGTCGGCTTCTATGTCGCCGGGGGCGGCATGGAGGGCGCCATCTCCGCGGTCCGGGAAGAGGGTAAAAGTCGCGATCTCGTCGCGATCGTGAATGAAATCACGCCGGAATCTCGGGCGGCACTCGCTGATAACATCATCACGATGGCGGTCGCCACGCCAATGCGCCGGCTTTCCCAGGAGCTGATAACGCTGATGACGCGGGCTATCGAGACCGGCACTGCTGAAACACCAGGACAGACATTTCTGCCGTTCGACATTCATCTGCCGGAAAATATATGAAAATGATGGCTTCTATCGTAAGCGGGGAAGTTTCCTTTCATAAATGAGAGAAAGTTGATTGATGATCCCATCCACGCGGGGTAGCCGCACCCCACAGGCCTCAGCCGCGGCCCAGGATGAAGCCAATTGGGTGAACGGATCGGCCACGCGTTCAGGCGGAAGCGCGAGGTAAATTGCCTACATCCGCAGCGTCAATCGCGACCGGCTTCATTGCCAACATCTCGACGTTGTCGGTGCAGGGCGGTGTCGTCAAGGATGCCTCACGCCAGTAGCCGAGCGAGGCCGGCACAGTCCGTTGGGATTGACCTCGTCGACCGGCATCTCCTCGCCTGGCCGCGCGTGAAAAGCCGCGGCAAGGCCGGCAAAGTTGGCATTTGAGTGGGGCTAGACATCTTCTGGGACTTCGCACGCGAAATCGGAGGCGGCAGTCAACTCAGCACCAACCCGGGCATGTGTTCTGCTCGTTCCTGGCCCTCGTACTCAGCAAGGAACTGCGCCGCTCTGCCGAGCCAAAGGCCTGACGCCCGAATGGCAACCGCTCCTACGCGATCGCGACCGCCTCCAGGAAGCCCGAGACGCTCAATAGCTTTCAAGCAAAGGCGCCAGGCGAGATGCCTCCTGCAACATCATTTCCCGCATCCACAGGCTTGCCGGATCAGTATTGTGAAGCGCGGGCCATTGGACGGCCTCCGTGAATGCGGGATGAGGAAGTGGCGGCGGAAGTCCGACAATCCGCAGGGGTGTTGTTTTTGCGAAATGCTGCGCCAGCCGTAAGGGCATGGTCCCGATGCGGTTGGTGCCTGATATGACGGGCGCGATCAGGCTAAAGCCCTGTACGACGACCTCGATACGTCTCTCGAAACCGTGCTCGAGCAAATACCACTCCTCCATGGTGGGCTGCCGGGTGTGCCTGAATTTGAGCACGACATGCCCCATCGACAAGTATCGCTCGAATGTAAGTGGCTCTGACAGCTGCTTGTTCGTGCCGCAGCCTACGCATACGAGCATATCTTCGAACAGGGCTGCGCGAGGATGTTTCGACATGAACACTTCCGGCATAATCAGAAAATCAACGTCGCCGCGCCGGAGAAGCTCCTCGGGGTCGTCGCAAATAGGCAGACATTCGAAGCGGACGGCGGGAGCTTCCCGCGCAGTACGCTCTACGATCCTCTTAAAAAGCACGAGCGTGAGGTAATCGGAAAGCATGATTCGGAAGAGACGATCCGATTGGGCTGGGTTAAAGGCGTCGGAGGAAATAATCGACAGCTGGATGTGCAGCAATGCGTCCCGGACTGCTGGGGCAAGCCCCTCCGCGCGCGGTGTCAAAATGAGCTCGCGGCCGTTCATCGTAAATAGCTCATTGCTGAAGTAGGCGCGTAACCGAGCGACGGCGGCGCTCATGGCCGGCTGGCTCAGGTTAATACTGTTGGCCGCGGCAGTGACTTTACGCTCCCTGATCAGAGCGTCCAGCACAACGAGGAGATTCAGATCCAGCCCCTTAAACCGCATATCCTGATCTATCCAGCGTGTGGATGGGCATCATCTAAACAATCAATTTTACGAATTTACGAACCATGCATTAGAGGAACGTAAATGACCGACGTCAAGCTCAAATCGACGGCGCCGCCACACGGGCGGGAACATCGAGAGAGCTCATTGGCGAGCCCCCACCGGCTGGCTCACCGTCGCTAACGACAACGGTTGAGTGCAGCCAACAACGCCGCCGCTTTGGCCGGGTAATGCGGCCCGCAAGAAACTATTTTGAAGAGAGGTCCTGAATGCGCCCTCAGGTGCAGTGGAAATTGTGCTGGGAAAACGAGTTGCAGCTCTCGGACCACGTCGAGCTCGCCCAGTTCTTTCGTAATACCTACGGGCCGACTGGGGCGTCCAACGCAGAACCGTTCGAAGGTAGTCGAAGCTGGGCCGGAGCCAGGCCTGAACTCCGCGCAATCGCCTATGATTCGAGCGGTGTAGCGGCTCACATGGGCATACTGCGCCGTTTCATCAAGGTTGACGCGGTCGATCTGTTGGTGGCTGAGCTGGGCCTGTACGGGGTACGTCCGGATCTTGAGGGTCTCGGAATCGCCCATTCAATCCATGTCATGCTTCCAATACTGCAGGAGCTTGGCGTTCCATTCGCTTTCGGAACCGTCCGGGACGCGCTGCGGAATCATGTTGAGAGGTTCGCGCGGCGATACAGCCCTTTGGCCGTTTTGTCGGGAATTCGCGTGCGCTCCACCCGACCAGAGGCGCGCCTCGACCTGCCGCCCACACGCATCGATGACGCACTCACCATTGTTCTGCCAGTTGGACGGCCGATCAGCGAATGGCCCACGGGCACGATGATCGATCGGAACGGACCAGAGCTATGAGCCGTCCCGATTGCTTGTACGAAGTGCGCCGTGAGTGCTCTGACGGCACCGGCCGTCGCAGCGTTTATCTGACGTTTGACGACGGTCCCAATCCACTTTTCACACCGGAGATTCTCGATGTGTTGGCAGAGCAGCGGGTGCCGGCGACTTTCTTCGTCATCGGCGCCTACGCCTTAGAGCACCCGGATCTAATCCAACGAATGATTGCAGAAGGGCACGAGCTAGGCAACCACACGATGACTCATCCGGATCTGTACAAATGCGGCTTCGGCGAAGTGCAACGTGAGATTTTTGAAGCGAACGGCGCCATCATGAGGGCGTGCCCTCAGGCCTCGGTGCGCTATATTCGCGCGCCCTACGGCGCCTGGAGCGAAGAAATCTTCACAGCGTCACAGATCGCCGGGCTGACGGCCCTCCATTGGTCCGTCGACCCTCGAGATTGGTCTCGCCCTGGGGTCGACGCGATTATCGATACCGTGCTCGCCTCTGTCCGGCCGGGCGCAATCGTACTCTTGCACGACGGATGCCCTCCCGGCGAGTTGAGCCAGGGCGCTCACGCCGGTCTGCGCGACCAGACGGTCACGGCGCTGTCCCGTCTGATTCCAGCACTTCATGAGCGCGGATTTGTAATCCGCTCACTTCCTCAACATCACTGAACAAACGAGATCCCATGACTCTTCTTGGTACAACCAGCACTGTGGCCATTTCGCTTTATGCACTGCTCTCGACTGCTTATAAGAGCATGCAGGGGATTTATGCTCTGCCGACAAACGACTCATCGGCGTTGGAGGATCTCGTCGGCTCCGATCAACTGCCCAGCGTGGATGTCATCGTCCCCTGCTTCAACGAGGATCCGCGCACGCTTTCAGAGTGCCTGGCGTCCATTGCAGACCAAGAATACGCCGGAAGACTTCGGGTCTATGTGGTTGATGACGGTTCTGGAAATCGCGAAGCCGTAGGAACTGTCCACGAAACCTACGCGCGCGACCCTAGGTTCGACATCATTTTGCTTCCCGAGAATGTTGGAAAGCGCAAGGCGCAGATCGCCGCGATACGCCGCTCATCCGGGGATTTGGTGCTTAACGTTGATTCAGACACGATACTCGCGTCCGACGTCATCACCAAGCTTGTACCGAAGATGCGAGATCCAGCGGTCGGCGCAGTCATGGGTCAGTTGATTGCCAGTAACCGGAGCGAGAGCTGGCTGACAAGGCTGATAGACATGGAGTACTGGCTGGCTTGCAACGAGGAGCGCGCGGCACAGGCTCGCTTCGGTGCCGTTATGTGCTGTTGCGGCCCATGTGCCATGTACCGCCGGTCTGCGCTCCTTTTGTTACTGGACCAGTACGAGTCGCAATTTTTTCGGGGCAAGCCAAGCGACTTCGGGGAGGATCGCCATCTCACTATCCTCATGCTGAAAGCAGGCTTTCGAACCGAGTACGTTCCGGGCGCCATCGCGGCCACAGTCGTTCCGAACAGACTCGGACCGTATCTGCGCCAACAACTCCGTTGGGCACGAAGCACATTCCGGGACACGCTGCTTGGGCTGCGCTTGCTGCCCGGCCTCAATAGCTATCTCACGTTGGACGTGGTCGGACAGAATCTCGGGCCGCTACTCCTCGCCCTATCGGTACTAACGGGCCTCGCACATTTCGCACTGACAGGCACTGTGCCTTGGTGGACAGGACTGATGATTGTGTCCATGACCATGCTCCGATGCAGCGTGGTAGCATTTCGTGCTCGACAGTTTCGATTTCTGGGCTTTTCCCTGCACACGTTCATCAACATCTTTCTCTTACTTCCCTTGAAGGCCTACGCGCTGTGTACATTGAGCAATAGCGATTGGCTGTCGCGAAGCTCTGCTGTCGCTACATCGAACACTGGGGGAAAACAGGCCCCCACCCAAACTCCGATCACTGGATCAAGCAGGGCAGAATTCTCACCGCATGCGGCTCCGCTTCGCAGGCTCAATCTTGCGCGGATTCTTCGGGATTAGCGCTGTCGAGCAACATCTGCGGCGACGAGTGATCGCTAATTACCTAGGTAGACGAGAGGTGGACGAGTTTGACCCAGAACATGAATCATCAGTTGCTCGATCGGGAATTGGCCGCAGACGATCCGTGGCGCCTCGACGGCAATCCGTTCGAGCGGGAGCGCCACACGCAAATGCTCCAGCTGGCGCTTGCCCAAGGCTCCATTACAAATGCCCTCGAAGTCGGGTGCGCTGCCGGCGCATTCACGGAAAAACTAGCCCCCTACTGCCAAGGGCTCACCGTCATCGATGTCGTGGCGCAAGCGATTGCTCGAGCACGTCAACGGATAAAGGAGCCGTCGCGCATCAACTGGATAGTCTCCGATGTTCAACAGTTTTCGACCGACGAGTTGTTTGACCTGATCGTTGTGGCGGAGGTCCTATACTACCTCGAAGACATAGCCGAGATGCGCGCGGCCGTCAAAAACCTGGTGCGGGTGCTTGCGCCAGGCGGGCATCTGATCTTCGGATCGGCAAGGGATGCTAATTGCCGTCGCTGGGGTCACGCCGCTGGTGCTGAGCCGGTCATCGCCATGCTGAACGAAACGTTGATCGAGGTAGAGCGTCTTGAGTGTCGGGGCGAGTCGGTCAACGAAGACTGCTTGCTCGTCCGTTTCCGGAACCCGCTTTCCGCTTCCTGATGAATCGAATCTATCGCCGTTAACGTGGAGACACTATGCGCATCTGTGGTACCAAGCTGACCCATGATGGGGCGATCGCCCTTGTCGAGGATGGACGGCTCGTCTTCTGCGTTGAGCAGGAAAAGCGGCACAACAATCCGCCTTATCAAACCATCGATAATCTCGACGTAATTGTCGCCGCTTTGGCGGAACAGGGGCTAAATCCTTGTGATGTCGATCAGTTCGTTATCGACGGCTGGGATGGCGAAGACGAGTCACAGTTTCAGGTCCGGCAGGCAACCAAGCAACCGCCAGTCTTGGCGTCCCTCTCGGTAAAATGAACCCATGTCCATGGTAGCGATCGATCTTACTGACGTAAGCAAAACTTATGACAAGCTCGTTGTCGACAGACTGTCGTTCCGCGTTGCGGCGGGGGAATGCTTCGGGCTCTTGGGACCGAACGGTGCGGGCAAAAGCACGATTGCGCGTATGGTCCTCGGCATGACATCGCCTGATGCGGGGAAGATTACTGTGCTCGGCGCTCCAGTGCCGGCGCGCGCGCGTTTGGCACGTATGCGCATCGGCGTGGTCCCGCAGTTCGACAATCTTGATACCGCGTTCACTGTACGCGAGAACCTGTTGGTGTTCGGGCGCTACTTCCGGATGAGCAGACGCCAGATCGAAGCGGTCATACCGTCGCTGCTTGAGTTCGCCCGCCTCGAGAACAAAGCGGATGCGCGCGTCGCCGAACTGTCCGGCGGCATGAAGCGGCGCCTGACGCTCGCGCGTGCGCTGATCAATGACCCGCACTTGCTGGTGATGGACGAGCCGACCACCGGCCTCGATCCGCAGGCCCGCCACCTGATCTGGGAACGGCTGCGATCGCTGCTGGCGCGGGGCAAGACTATTCTTTTGACTACCCATTTCATGGAAGAGGCCGAGCGGCTGTGCGATCGGCTGTGCGTTATGGAGGAGGGGCGCAAGATCGCCGAAGGCCGCCCGTCCGCACTCATTGACGAGCAGATCGGCTGTGACGTGGTCGAGGTCTACGGCGGCAATCCGCATGAACTGGGTGCGCTGATCCGGCCGTACGCACAGCGCATCGAGGTGAGCGGTGAGACGCTTTTTTGCTATGCACCCGATCCGGAGCAGGTGCTGGTGCAGCTACGCGGGCGCGCGGGTCTGCGCCTTCTGCAGCGTCCCCCCAATCTCGAGGATGTGTTCTTGCGGCTAACCGGGCGCGAGATGGAGGACTGAACAATGGGCGAACGTTATGCGGCGGCCATGCCCGCCAATGCGTGGAATTGGGTCGCGGTTTGGCGCCGCAACTATCTTGGATGGAAGAAAATCGGGCTTGCATCGGTTCTCGGCAACCTCGCCGATCCGATGATCTATCTGTTCGGTCTCGGCTTTGGCATCGGAACAATGATAGGTCCTGTTGAGGGCACTTCGTACATTGCGTTTCTCGCGGCTGGCATGGTTGCCACAAGCGCGATGGCATCGGCGACTGCTGAAACGGTTTACGGGAGTTTCGGCCGCATGGACAACCAGCGCACCTGGGAAGGAATGCTATGCACTCAGCTGACGCTCGGCGATATCTTACTCGGCGAATTGGCGTGGGCAGCCACCAAGGCCCTGATGGCGGGCACAGCAATCACTATTGTTGCCACCACGCTCGGCTACACATCGTGGCCATCCATCCTCTGCTTGCTGCCAGTCATCGCTCTCAGTGGCCTCGCCTTCGCGAGTCTAGCGATGGTCGTCACGGCGCTTGCGCCCAGTTATGAATATTTCATATTTTATAATACGCTTGTTATAACACCCATGCTGTTCCTTTGCGGCGCGATGTTTCCGGTCAACCAATTGCCCGGCGCTTTTCAGGACGTCGCCTCCTTGTTGCCGCTCGCACATGCAATTGACCTCATTCGTCCGGCGATGCTTGGCCGTCCGGCCGGCAGCATGGGCCTGCATATCGGCGCGCTTTGCATATACACGGTTTTGCCGTTCTTCCTATCGGTTGCTCTATTTCGTCGTCGGCTGATGCGTTGACGCTACTTACCATTCGTAAAATTGATTCTTTGGGCGATACCCATCCACGCGTCGGATAGGTCAATACATGCGTTTTAAGGGACTCGATCTAAATCTCCTGGTTGTGCTGGACGCTTTGATCAGGGAGCGTAAAGTCACCGCCGCGGCCCGCAGTATTAACCTGAGTCAGCCGGCCATGAGCGCCGCCGTCGGTCGGTTACGCGCCTATTTCAGCGATGAGCTATTTACGATGAACGGCCGCGAACTCATTTTGACACCGCGCGCGGAGGGGCTCGCCACAGCAGTCCGGGAGGCATTGCTGCACATCCAGCTGTCGATTATTTCCTGGGACGCCTTTAACCCGGCCCGATCGGATCGTCGCTTCCGCATCATCCTTTCCGATTACCTCACGCTCGTATTTTTTAAGAAGATCGTAAAGCGTGCTGCGCGGGAAGCTCCCGCCGTCCGCTTCGAATGTCTGCTTATTTCCGACGACCCCGAGGAGCTTCTCCGGCGCGGCGACGTTGATTTTCTGATTATGCCGGAAGTATTCATGTCGAAACATCCTCGCGCAGCCCTGTTCGAAGATATGCTCGTATGCGTAGGCTGCGGCACGAACAAGCAGCTGTCAGAGCCACTTACATTCGACCGATACTTGTCGATGGGGCAGGTTGTGCTTAAATTCGGGGACACCCGGCAGCCCTCCATCGAGGAATGGTATTTGCTCGAGAACGGTTTCGAGAGACGTATCGAGGTCGTCGTACAGGGCTTTAGCATGATCCCGCCCCTTCTATCAGGCACCAACCGCATTGGGACAATGCCCTTACGGCTGGCGCAGCATTTCGCAAAATTAACACCCCTGCGGATTGTCGAACTTCCGCCGCCACTTCCTGCCGCATTCACGGAGGCCGTCCAATGGCCTGCGCTTCACAATAATGATCCGGCAAGCCTATGGATGCGGGAAATGATGTTGCAGGAGGCATCTCGTATGATTACCCCGCCTAAGAGCACCGGACGTCTCAGTTGTCGGCCGACGACCCCTCGGTTATGAGAGGAGGCATGGATGGCGATTGGGATTGGGCGATTCCTGCATTGTCGAGAACGATGCAGGGAGAGCAGATCCTTCAGCTTGAAGAGGTGGCAGCGATGCTGCCGCTGCATGAGCTTGGCTGGGGAACCGACGGGCGAACGAATTCGGGTGCGCTCGCAACACGGTGCCTCGGTATCTAAGCGAGGGCGGGACTGTTCCGTTTCGCAAGCCTGTGCGGCCGACCGCGTTTGACGGACTGGACGATTGGCTGCGGGAGCGCTTCTTCCCCCATGGCTCGGGCTAGATGACGATCTCGACCCGCTCCAGATGCGCCGGGAACGCCTTGCGCGGTCGCGCAGCACGTCGCGGCTCGCCTGTCGGTCTTGCGGCCTCGAGCTCGGACTCAATCGCGCCGAGCCCGGTCTGATTTCGAAGGCGAAGGCCTGCTGGGCACGTTCGAGCTTCTCGGAGCTGCGACCGAAGCGGCGCGCTCCAGCTGCTTGACGATCCCATGAAGGTCGGCGATCCTCTCCTGGGCACGCTCGTTGAGTGTCGCCATCCGGACGATCTCGGCCTTGAGTGTTTCGCTCCGGAGTTGTTGCAGTTCGGCCTTCTCCGCCGCCATGGCGACGAACATCGCCTTGAGCGGATCGATTTCCTGGGGACGGGCCGAGCGCTTCTCGTCACTGACGCCGACAGGAGCTTATTTTGCACGGCCTGAGGCCCGCCTTTTGCGCCTGAGTTACTTCGCCACGGCCTATCCGGCCGACGTCGGACGCCGTCTCCGTTCGGCTCAAACGCGCCAGTCCATGCCTTCGACGAGCGCCATCAGTTCGGCGCGGCAAGCCGGATCACGCCGTTCTCCACCCGCGGCCAGCGGAACTTGTCCTCGTCCAGCGCTTACGGTGCGGGTATGCCGGCGTCGAGCAAACAGAGAGAAGTTTGGGGCCGAACTAGGACGGCCCCGTTACGAAGTGTTGTCCTGGTGGTTTGAGTGTCGAATCTTCAGATCGATTGCTTGGGCGACCAGCGTCCCCGCCGCTAACGAGCCCGCAACTGCTCAGCAGAACGGCGAAGTGAACGTGAGTGCATCCATTTCGTAAATGCGTGTCTATCCAAGCAATCGATTTTTCTAATTATCCGATGAGGAATATGAACGCGTCAGGCAGGGTGCATCATTAGGAGTATTTTCGATGGCAAAGATTATCGAGGGTGGCCCGGGTTCCGAAACACTCCTCGGCACCGAGCTTGAAGATTGGATGGAGGGTTTCCAGGGCAATGACTGGATTGACGGTCGTGCCGGCAACGACGAGATCTCGGCTGGCCAGGGCAGTGACCGAGCCATTGGCGGCGAGGGTAACGACCGCATCTTCGGCGGAGATGGCTGGGACGATCTCTCCGGCGACAACGGCCGCTTCAACGCGCGCATCTCCGGTGAGGACAATGACAGGCTCAGCGGCGGTCCCGGCCAGGATGTCCTCTACGTGGGTGACGGCCAGGATACGTTGACCGGGGGCACCGACAATGACACGTTCGTGTTCCAGTTCCACAATCCGGTGCCTGGGGTTGTCGGGTCGAAGTCGGACATTACCACTATCACCGATTTCAACCCGGCGGAGGACAAGTTCGCCTTCGATGCGGTGGGCCTCTACAACGACGGTTTTGGCGCGAACTTCGTCAACAACGCCAGCATACAGTCCGGCTACCCGGTGAGCAGCTTCTACAGTGGTGCGGCCTCGGGTGCGAACGGCGAACACGTCGTGGTGATCACTGGCGAATCTTTCAACTCTGCTTCTGAAGCCGCGAGTGCGATCTCCGGCGAGCACGCCGGCGACATCATTGTCTACCAAAGCAGCTACAGCGACAGAGTCGCAACTCTGGCCTATGTCACCGCCGAGAACAACGGGCATGAGTTCGCCCACCTGGGCGGTGTGGTCACCGTGGCCGACCTAGGCCTGACCGCGTCGGACTTCACCTTCGTTTGATCCAGAAAACCCATACGGAACAGCGCCCCGCCCCCTGGGCGGGCGCTTTCCGTCTCCGCTACTTGCGATGGGCCGGGGCGCCCGGGAGCAGTCGCAGCGTGTACAGCTTGACGAAGCCCTGCACGTCGCGCTGGTCGTACACCGAAATCTCCCTGAACGCGTGGAGGCGGAAGCCTGTTCGGGCCCTTGCGGCCGGCCACGATGACGTTGCCCTTCCAAACCTTCAGCCGGACGGTGTTGTTGTTGACCCGCTCCATTAGATGCCAAACCAAACATATTCGGCGGGAGCACTGATCCTGAATCAGCGAGTCGGTTGCCGCTCGGGGAGCAATATAGGGACTGGGTCGCCAGATCCTCACGGAGACCTACGTGAGTAACCATTCCTTGAAGGATTCAGCTTTGAGACCTTTCCCTCTGACTTCAGCTATTTGGGGAATTCTGTTGATCAGCGGCGTGGTCAACGTGCTTGCGCTGATCTCGCCGCTGTTCATGCTTCAGGTCTACGACCGCGTTCTGGCAAGTGGCAGCGTATCGACGCTAGTGGGGCTCGTCGTGCTTGCTGCAGGGCTTTATGCGTTCCAATGCCTGCTCGACGTTTTGCGCGCCCGCGTGCTGCTGCGGATTGGCGAGCGTTTCGATGAACAGTTTTCCGGACGCGTTCACGATGCGATCGTTCGCCTTCCGCTTTTAACGCGCATGCCGGGCGACGGCTTGCAGCCGCTTCGCGACCTCGACAATATTCGCGGATTCTTAGGTGGAAACGGTCCGACAGCGTTCTTCGATCTGCCATGGATGCTGCTTTATCTTGCCATTTGCTTCCTCCTTCATTTCTGGATCGGCATGACGGCACTTATCGGGGCGATCGGTCTCACATCTCTGACACTTCTTACCAACACTCTCTCGCAACGGCCGATACGCGAGACCATTGCCCACGACATGGTGCGCAATGGCCTACTGCAAGCAGCGCGTTGCAATGCCGAGGTCGTGCAAGCTCTCGGTCTCGGAAAGCGGATCGCTGCCCGATGGCACAAGGCCAATGCCGAGTATCTGGCCGCCAACCGGAAAGCTGGGGACGTGGCAGGTGGGCTGGGTGGCATTGCAAAGTCGTTGCGCGTGCTGCTGCAATCGGCCATTCTTGCCGTCGGCGCGTACCTTGTCATCAGGCAGGAGGCTACGGCCGGGGTCATGATTGCCAGTTCGATCATGATGGGGCGCGCGCTGGCTCCGGTCGATCTGGCCATTTCAAGCTGGAAACCCTTCCTCATGGCGCGCCAGGGTTGGGCGCGGCTGGAGGACCTCCTGGGAAAGGTTCCTGAAACCGCTCCTGTTATGCCAATGCCTGCACCTGAACGCGAACTCCGCCTCGAAGGCGTGACAATCGTTCCGCCCGGCGAAAGGAAGCCGACCGTGACCGGCCTTGCGTTTGCCGTTCAGGCGGGAAGCGCACTCGGGATCATCGGTGCATCGGGTTCGGGCAAGTCGACACTCTCGCGCGCCATCGTCGGCGCATGGACGCCGGTCGCCGGAAAGGTTCGCATCGACAGCGCAAGCCTCGATCAATGGGACCGGGAAGCGCTAGGCCGTCATATCGGCTATTTGCCGCAAGGTGTTGAACTGTTCGACGGCACTATTGCCGAAAACATCGCTCGTTTTGAAGATAATCCTGACCCTGAGGCTATTGTCACCGCGGCGAAAGCAGCGGGCACGCACGAACTGATCCTCCGATTTGAGCACGGCTACGAAACTCCGATTGGTGAGGCCGGATCGGCACTTTCCGCCGGGCAGCGCCAGCGTATCGGTCTTGCCCGTGCTCTTTATCGAGACCCTTTCCTTGTTGTGCTGGATGAACCCAATGCCAATCTCGATGCGGAAGGCGAGGCTGCGGTCGTCAAGGCGATCGCCTCCGTGCGCGGGCGCAAGGGCATTGCGGTTGTCGTCGCCCATCGGCCGAGCGCCATCCGCGCCGTGGATTTTGTGTTGGTCATGGAAGGTGGACGGCAGCGAGCATTCGGTGCGCGTGATGAAGCGCTTTCCAAAGTCTTGAAGAGGGCAGCGATGGCACCAGGCGCTGGCGTCAAGGCCATCGAGTCTACACAGGATAACGTGGGAGAGCGCGCTGACATGGAGGATCCCGGTGGCCGGCATTCATCAGAATAATGACGTTTCCAGCTCCATTCGCCGGCACCTGGTGGCGGGCCTTCTGGCGAGCGTGATCTTTGTTGGAGGAGCCGGAGCCTGGGCGGCCTTCACGAATCTCTCCGGTGCGGTTGTCGCGTCCGGACACTTTGTCGTCGATTCCTATGTGAAGAAGGTGCAGCACCCGACCGGCGGGGTGGTGGGAGAAATCCTGGTGAGCGAAGGTGATAAAGTAAAAGCCGGCGACATCCTCATGCGGCTCGACGCCACCCAGACGCGCGCCACTCTCGCTGTAGTCACCAAGCGGCTCGATGAGCTGGCCGCCAACCTGGCACGACTCGAAGCTGAGCGTGACGATCTGGCGGAGATCGCCTTCCCGGACTGGCTGCTCGCCCGCAGAGATGTTCCGGACGTAGCTTCGGCAGTACATGGCGAGACGCGGCTGTTCGAATTCCGCAGACAATCCCGCGACGGAAGGCAGGCGCAGCTAGCGGAACGCATCACTCAATATGAGCACGAGATCGAGGGGCTCAAGGCGCAGGAAATCGCTTCTGAGAAAAGCACCGAGATTCTCCAAAAGGAAATTGCTGCCCTGAGTGGGCTGCGCGACCAAGGCATTGTCTCGGACCAACGCTTGAACAGCCTGAAGACGCAGGTTGCCACTTTCGGCGGCGAACGCGGTGAGAAGATTGCACATCAGGCACAGACGGCAGCCCGCATAGCCGAAACGCGCCTCCAGATCCTGCAGATCGATCCGGATTTCAAGATGGAAGTCGGCCAGGAGCTCAGAGAGGTTCAGGCGCAGGTTGGGGAGTATGTTGAGCGCAAGGTGGCGGCTGAACAGGAACTGCGACGGATCGATATTGTCGCGCCGCAGTCAGGCGCCATTCAACAACTCGCAGTTCATACGGTCGGAGGAGTGATCACGCCCGCCGATCCGATTATGCTAATCGTGCCGGAAGGCGACGATCTTGCGCTTGAAGCACGAATCACCCCGAAGGACATCGACCAAATCCAGCTTGGTCACAAGGCCGTGCTGCGGATGTCAGCCTTCAATCTGAGGACCACGCCGGTATTGAACGGATATGTCAGCCGGATCGCAGCCGATCTGGCGACGGACGAAAAAAACGGCGTTTCGTATTACCTGGTGCGTCTGTCGGTTCCGCATGCGGAACTGACGAAGCTCAAGGACCTGACGCTCGTGCCCGGCATGCCGGCCGAAGCGATGATCCAGACGGGCGAGCGTACGGCGCTTTCTTATTTTGTGAAGCCGCTGTCGGACCAAATCAGTCGCGCATTCCATGAGGAATGAAAGTAATCCACAGAAATATTTTGTTTGTATTCTTGTTGGTTGTTACGCATGCATGAGAGTCATAACCGTTTGAAAACACAGCCATGCTTTCCTCAGTTGGATTCCGCCTCTGACTCAGATTCGTGGTTCCGCGGTCATTTTGCCCTTCCAAGTCGCCGACCATTCAGTTCTTGGCCTCGAGCGCATTAAGATACCCATCATCGTACACAAAGGCTGGAAAAGAGTCCGGTGTCTTGAGCGATCCTAGGTCTGGAGACCTAGGGTGAGCCTGCAAGCACAGGGCCAGGAAATGATTGAGCGTCTGCAATATTCGGACAGGTGCATAAAAAGACAGGCAGGCGCCAAAGACGCGCTTTCAACGCACTAAACCGATGCTGCGCACCCCGAGCGTCTTGCCGCCCTCGCTCCCGCCGGTAGGAATCAATCGCGAGCAGGCTGCGACGTTCATCGGCGTAAGCTCAACGACCTTTGATGAAATGGTCCAGGACGGCCGGATGCCGCAGCCACGAATGCCGAGCAAGGGGCGCATTGTTTGGGACGTCGAGGAACTTGTATTGGCGTTTCGAAAGCTCCCTCACCGCCAAATCGGAGGAGCACCAAAGCTTGACGAAGATACGCCGCCACTAGACAATCCTTGGGATCGAAAACCACGAACATGACGGATGAGCCCGTGAAGGTCGATCTTAAGGGCGTAGTGAAGGACACTGATCGCCACGGCAATTATCGGTACTATTTTCGCGCACCGGGTCGGAAGAAGGTCCGGCTCCGTGAACCGACCGGCAGCGACGAGTTCCTCGAGGAACTGCGGTGCGCGCGCGCCGAGGTCACTTATGTTCGGCCCGGCACTCTTCCCGAGATTTGCCGGCGCCTCCCCAAGCCTTCCGAGCCAGCGAAGAAAGGCACGTTGCTGTGGCTTTGCCAGGAGTATTACCGTCGGGGCGGCACGGAAATCACCCAAGACACTATGGCGCGCCGACGAGCAATTCTGGAGCGCGTATGCGAATTACCTCATCCCCTCGAAGGTGACCCGGATCCTCAGTATCCCACCAAGGGATCTCTGCCATTCGCCGGTATGAAACGGTCTCATGTTAAGGAGATCAGGGACACCAGGCTCGACGCCCTTGGCGCGGCAAACAATATCGTAAAAGCCATCAGCGCGATGTTTGAGTGGGCAAAGGACACAGAGATTCCGGGCGTCGACTCCAATCCCGCCCGCGGCATCAGACGGCTAAAGAGCGGCGACGGCTGGCACCCATGGGACGTGTCGGAGATCGTTCAATATGAGAAGCGGCATCCGCTGGGTACCGCAGCCAGACGTGCGCTCTCGATTTTCATGTTTACTGGCCTGCGGTTGTCCGACGTCGCGATCTTCGGTCGACAGCACATCACGCTCGTCTACAACGAGGAGACCGAGCAGTGGGAGAAGTGGATCAGAATTAAGCCTGGGAAGACCAGTCGTAACAAGGATGCGGTGTTGGTGGAGCTCCCGCTTCTGCCCGAACTAGAGGCGGAACTTGAGCACACGCCCTCCGACCAGATGACCTTCCTGGTCAATGAGTATGGTCGCCCGTTCTCGGAGAACGGTCTGGGCAACAAGATGCGCCAGTGGTGTGATCAAGCTGAGCTGCCGCACTGCAGTGCTCATGGAATTCGCAAGGCCGGCGCGACGATCGCCGCTGAGAACGGCGCGACGCACGAGCAGCTGAAGGCGATATATGGGTGGACTACGTACCAGCAGCCCGACCACTACATCAAGAAAGCGCGTCGCCGGAAGGTAGCGAGAGCGGCGAAATACCTGCTGGTTATCGATCGAAAAGAGAACAAAATTGTCCCACTTTCTGAGGGGGTTGAAAGAGGTGGGACAAAAATCGCCAAAAAATCCAATTAAGTCAACGGCCACAAAAGCCAATGGTGGGCCCGGAGGGACTCGAACCCCCAACCAAGCGGTTATGAGCCGCCGGCTCTAACCATTGAGCTACAGGCCCCACGGCGTTGGATTAGTGTTTTTCCCTGAACCGCACAAGGCTTTCAGAGCGGCTTTCCGAGGGGGCTGGCCGAGACCGCCCAAATCAGCCCATATTGATAACCTATTGCACGTCCCCCATTGGAGCCGCTCGACACTCGGCAGTCTTGGGATCGCAGATCGAGGAGATTTCATGACCAGACGTATTTTGCCACTGGCGATTGCCGCCGCAATCGCATTTCCGGCGATCGCCGGCGCCGCCGATTCGCCGCCGCCGCGCATCGTCGTCACCGGCGAAGGCGAGGCGGCGATAGCACCCGATCTGGCTCTGCTGACGCTCAGCGTCATGCGCGAGGCCAAGACGGCGCGTGCCGCGCTCGATGCCAATAACGACGCCATGGCCGCGGTGATCGCGGCAATGAAATCGTCCGGCATCAAGGAGCGCGACCTGCAGACCGCGGGCATCCAGATCAACCCGCGCTATAACTACACCAACAAGCCCGACGGCAGCCAGGAGGCCGAACTTGTCGCCTATCAGGTGACCAACACGCTTTCGGTGCGCATCCGCGACATCGACAAGACCGGCGACATTCTCGACAAGGCGGTGTCGCTCGGCGTCAACCAGGGCGGCGGCATCTCCTTCTCCAACGACGATCCGGCGGCAGCCGTCACTGAAGCGCGCAAGAAGGCCGTCGCCAATGCCATGGCCAAGGCCAAGACGCTGGCCGAAGCGGCCGGCGTCGGCATCGGCCGGGTTCTGGAAATCACCGACCAGAATTTCGCACCGCCGCCGATGCCAATCGACGCCAAGGCTTTCGATGCGGCCGGCGCATCGGTCCCCGTGCAGGCCGGCGAGAATTCCTATACCGCGCAGGTGACGGTGACTTTCGAACTGAAGTGATCGTCGATCGCAGCGTATGAAAAACCCCGGAGGACCGATCCTCCGGGGTTTTCGAGCCGCACCTTTCCGTCCTGGCGGAAAGAGGCTCCGCTACTTTACCGGCTGAAAGACGCCGGCCGCAAAGCTTCGACGGGCTTAGCGATAGATAATCGGACAACCGCGCTCGTTGGCGAATACGATCACCACGCGGTCGCCGTACTGGCGGCCAGCGACCTTGACCGTGCGGCGGTTGATGTCGACGATGCGGGCGCGACGCAGGCCCATACGTTCGGCCTTGTCGAGGGCACGCTCCGGCGAACAGGAGCGGCGCCAGTTGCGCTCACGGCGGTGTTCGCGATAGTAACCATCATCTTCGTCGCCGGTATAGACGCCGACGCGCGGATCTTGGTTGTTGCCGAAACCGAGATAGATACTGTCTGCATGGGCTGGGATGGCAGCAAGCGTGCCAAGGCCGACAAGAGCCGAAAGAGCCGCCGTCTTGATGGTGTTGAACATTGTCTTCTCTCCTTGTTTGAGGGTTTCCACCCGTTTTCGTCGAACCGATGGGAGGAGAATGCACCCGCCTGTCTGAATTTTTTGCGAACCGGCCGTTCATCTCCGGTTCATGCGGCAGAACCGGGATAGTCTCTCGCTTCCGGAACCGGTGCTATGGACGGCGGTCCTACATAGGGTGGACCGGCATGGGCGGATAGGCAACGTCCGTTTTGCTGTCGGTTCTGGGTCCTCGATTCCGGAGTAAATCCTAAGGCTCGTCTGCAAGCATATGGTCGAAATAATCCTCCGGCTCGGCAAGCTCCGTCTCGCTGGCGCTGACCCGGCCGCGCATCGAGATGCCGGCCTCGTGCACAGTCTCGTCGCTTCCCGACACCAGCCTGTGCCACCAATAGAGATCGCGGCCCTCGGCAACCAACCGGTAAGCGCAGGTCTTGGGCAGCCAGCTGATGGTGCGCACATTCTGCGGCGTCAGCCCGACGCAATCCGGAACACGCGCCAGCCGGTTGGTATAATCGGAGCAGCGGCAGCTTCCAGCGTCGAACAGCCGGCAGCCGACGCTGGTCCAGTAGATATCTCCGGTGTCCTCGTCTTCGAGTTTGGACAGGCAGCATTTGCCACAGCCGTCGCAGAGCGATTCCCACTCGGCCGGGGTCATCGCCTCCAGCGTCTTGGTTTTCCAGAACGGCTTTTCCATCGTCGGCATGTGGACCTCGGAGGCGTCAAGGTCAAGCGCAGCAACCCATGCACCCTCGTCCGAACAATACGCCGGGACCATACGCCAAGACCATACGAATGACATGAAGTCGCCTTCAAAACGCCGGTCAATCGCCCTGTGCCACCGCTAAGACCTACAAACAGGAACCAAACATGGTTGCTGAAAGTTTGGGCAGGGATGGGACGCCACAAGGAGTGTTTATGATGAAACGCCAACCACGGATTCTGGCAGGCACGGCGCTTGGCCTGTTGATGGCGTCCGCGCCGTTAGGCGCGTTCCCGCTGCAAGGCAGCGCCGCATTCGGCCCTGCTCGGAACAGCGCAGTGCTTATCCCGGCGCAGTCGAATTGCGCCGAAGGCGAGTCGGCCGAAGCCTGTGCCCAAGGCGGGCAGGCGGAGCCGGAACAGAAGCCCGGCAAGAGGCGCGAACGGCAGGAGCGAACCGAAGCACCCGCCGAACAATCGGGCGAGTCCGAGCAAAAGCCGCGCCGGAACAAGCGCGAGCAGCAACAGACCGAATCCGCGCCCGCCGAACAACTCGCGCCCTCGGGCGGAGAGGAGCAGGGCAATCAACGCAGGAAAAAGAGGCAGCAACAGCAGATCGAAGCCGAACAGCCGGCCGAGCAGGCTGCACCCGTGAATGACGATCAGCAGATCAAGCCGCGCAGGAAGAAGCGCGACCAGCAACAGCGGGAAGCCGCACCTGCTGAACAGCCGGCCGAGCAAGCTGCGCCCGCGAGCGACGATCAGCAGCAGCTCAAGCCGCGCAGGAAGAAGCGCGACCAGCAACAGCAGGAAGCCGCACCTGCTGAACAGCCGGCCGAGCAGGCTGCGCCCGCGAACGACGTTCAGCAGCAGCTCAAGCCGCGCAGGAAGAAGCGCGACCAGCAACAGCAGGAAGCCGCACCTGCTGAACAGCCGGCCGAGCAGGTTGCCCCTGCAAACGACAACGAGCAGGGCAATCCGCGCAAGAGGAAGAATAAGCAGGACCAGCAGGCGGCGCCGGCTCTCCCACAGGCCGAGCCACTTCCAACCGACAAGCAAGCCGCTCCTGCTCAAGCCGAACAGCCCCAGGACCAGGCGAAGAAACGCGGCAAGAAGCCCGTTGGGGAAGAGCCGGTGACAGGCGAACAGCAGCCCGCAACCGGTGAGCAACCCGCCACCGGCGAACAGGCAGCACCCGCCGAGGGTGGGCCCCCTGCTTCGGGCGAAGCCGCGGCCAACCCGAACGAGGCGCCCATACTGGACAGTCAGAAGGATGTCAGGCGCAGGCACGGCAAGGACCAAGGCGGCCAAAACGCGGGTCGCCAAAATGGCGGCAAAACGGGTGGTCAGGAAGGCAACCAGCCCGTCGAGGAGAACGGCAACCAGGCGGAAGTCTCGAAACCGGCTCCGGTCGACCAGGGGCCGCCCCCGACCGACGACCGGGCAGCGCAGCAGGAGATCAAACCTGAAAAGATCGCTCCCGTGACCGAGGAAAAAGGCAAGCGCGTCGAGCGCTCAGCCGATTTCGAGGATGTTCGTCGTCGTCGGCGCCCGCAAGGCACCAATGTCCTCAGGGAATTCGGCGACCGCGTCATCCTCCAGTTCAACAACCAGACGTTCGTCGAAAGCAGCGACGCCCCGCGTATGCACCGCGGCGCCAGGAATGTCTATTATGAGGACCTGTCGGGCGATCGCACCCGGGAAATCGTGGAGCGTGACAACGGTTTCCGGATCGTCACCATCCGCAACCGCTACGGCGACGTGATCCAGCGTTCACGCATCGCGCCTGACGGACGCGAATATGTGCTGAGCTATGTCGACGAGCGGAACTATGACGATGATGCAGACTGGCGCGACCCGGGCGACGACCTGCCGCCGATGCGCCTTACCATCCCGCAAGAGGAATACATTCTGGATTCCGAAGAGGTCGAGGATCCGGACGACTACTACACCTTCCTCGAACGACCGCCGGTGGAGAAGGTCCAGCGCCTCTATTCGATCGACGAGGTCAAACGCTCGGCCCGCGTGCGCGACATTGCCCGCCGCATCGACCTCGATACGCTCAACTTCGAATTCGGTTCGGCTTCGATTTCCGACACCGAGGTCCAGAAGCTGGAGGGTGTTGCCAACGCCATGGACAAGCTGCTGAAGAAAAACCCGGCCGAGACCTTCCTGATCGAAGGCCACACGGATGCAGTCGGCAAGCCGGA
Organism: Mesorhizobium sp. M1399; assembly: GCF_040317735.1. Classification (NCBI taxonomy): domain Bacteria; kingdom Pseudomonadati; phylum Pseudomonadota; class Alphaproteobacteria; order Hyphomicrobiales; family Phyllobacteriaceae; genus Mesorhizobium; species Mesorhizobium sp. M1399. The sequence continues at coordinate 28,395 of NZ_JAMYKZ010000020.1, read as the reverse complement.
AGCGAACCTTGCATTGTCCGACCGCCGCGCCGAGGCAGTCGCCGAAGCCTTGACCAATGCCTTCGGCATCCCGCCGGAGAACCTGACGACACAGGGCTATGGCGAGGAGTATCTCAAGGTAGACACGTCGGGACCCAACCGTGAGAACCGCCGCGTCGCCATCCGCCGCATCACCTCGCTGGTGGCGCCGGTGGCCAGCGCCCAATAAGCGGAATGTGAACCGCGCGATCCGATCAACCATTGAATCGCGCGGTCACCAATCTTGAAACGCGAGGTCACCAATCCCAAATTTTGGAAAGGGCGTCCCTGCCCCGTCCCGACTCCAGCGGGACACACGAGCCCCGCCGGTTCCCCTCCCCGGCGGGGTTTCGTTTTTTAGAACCTTGCAAACCGCCGCAGCCTGCCCGAAATACGGCACTCCGACAACGGAGCCCGGAATCGCCGCATGAAGCGCCTCGAACTCGCCATCGAATCGATCATTCTCGCCTCGCGCTGGCTGCTGGTCGTCTTCTATCTCGGACTGGGCGCGGCGCTTGCCATCTATGCCGTGTCCTTCGGCAAGAAGCTGTTCGAGTTCGTCTCCGTGGCCTTCACGCTCGACGACACCGATACCATCCTGAAGATCCTCGGCCTCATCGACGCCGCGCTGGTCGCCTCACTGGTGGTGATGGTGATCATCTCGGGCTACGAAAACTTCGTAAGCCGCTTCGATGAAAATGACGGCAAGGTGCATTGGCTGGGCACGATCGATGTCGGCTCGCTGAAGGTCAAGGTCGCCTCGACAATCGTCGCCATCTCCTCGATCCACCTCTTGCAGGTTTTCCTGAACTCGGTCTCCTACACGACCGACCAGCTGATGTGGCTGACCATCATTCATCTGGCCTTCGTTCTGTCGGCACTGATGCTTGCCTATATCGACCGGCTGATGGGTCTTGCCAAAGCCAAGAAAGCCGAAGGCTGAGCACGCGTCTGTGCCGGTCTTTAAGAGATACGCCTGTCAGCTAGATGCTTTCCGTCAGTAAATACCTTTGATTTTGGTATCAGTCCGCTCGAACACCTCGTCCGGCACAAAAAAGTCGCCGGCGAGCGGGCCTGTCGCGCCCGGCGCATAGGCTGAGAAATCGCTGACGCCTTCGGCGCGCAGCACTTCTTCGTCGATGTAGAAATTACCGGTTGCCCCGCGCGACGGCCTGACCAGGATGGCGTGTGCGGCATCGGCCATGATGTCGGGCGAACGGCTCATCGCCGCCACCGTCGCCCCGCCCAGGAGGTTGCGCACCGCCGCCGTGTCGATGGTCGAGATCGGCCAGAGCGAATTGACCGCAATGCCATCCCTGGCGAACTCGGCGCTCATGCCCAGCGTGCACATCGACATGCCGAACTTCGCCATCGTGTAGGCGACATGGTTCTTGAACCACTTGGCCTTCATGTCGAGCGGCGGCGCCAGATTCAAAATGTGAGGATTTTCCGCCAACCTCAAGTGTGGAATGCACATTTTGGAGACGAGAAAAGTACCGCGCGTGTTGATCTGGTGCATCAGGTCGTAGCGTTTCATGTCGGTCTCCAGCGTGCCGGTGAGTTGGATGGCGCTGGCATTGTTGATGCAGATATCGATGCCGCCGAACGTCTCCACGGTCTTGGCGATGGCTTCGGCGACCTGCGCTTCATCGCGGATGTCGCACAGCGCCGGCAGCGCCTTGCCGCCGGCCCGCTCGATCTCTTGCGCCGCTGTGTAGATCGTCCCCGGCAGCTTCGGATGCGGCTCGGCGGTCTTGGCCGCGATCGTCACATTGGCGCCGTCGCGCGCGGCGCGCAGCGCAATCGCCAGCCCGATGCCGCGTGACCCGCCAGACATGAACAGCGTCTTTCCCTTGAGCGACATCCTCGCCCCTCCCTGTGCTACTCTCTTTTCTATCATCTTTTCTCCTTGCGATCCTTGCCTGCACCGCCGGCGGATACAAGCGCCCTTAACCCGCAGCGGTGGTGTGACGCTACGGAGGGTCGTGGATTTCGCGGGAGCGCGCGTTGAATCTGTCGGGCAAGTTGGTATATATTCTATACGAAAAGGGAGAATATATAAATGGCCTTATCGATCAAGAATATGGCGGTCGAGCAACTGGCACGTGAGCTCGCCCGCCGGCGCCAGGTATCGGTGACGGAGGCCATCCGTCAAAGCCTCGAGCGCGAGGTTGCGCGCGAGCGGCTTGTGCCGCGCGACGAGACCGGTGACCTTTTTCAACGTCTGATGGCGATTGCGGAACGAGCTGCACGAATACCGGAGCGCAAAGACGCGATGAGCGACGATGAAATTCTCGGTTATGACGAACTGGGTATCCCGACGCGATGATCATCGATTCCTCGGCGCTGGTCGCCATTTTACGCACGGAGCCGGGCTACGACCGCTTCGTTTTGGCGATCACCCAGGCTGAAAGACGTTTGCTTCCGGCACCGACACTGCTTGAAACGACAATGGTGCTCGTCGGCCGCTGGCAGGACCAGATTATCGATCGCTTCGAAACTTTTTTGCGCACCGCCTCGATCGAGACGATCCCCTTCACGGCCGACCACGCCGCGGTCGCTCGTCAGGCGTTCCTGCGCTATGGCAAGGGCCGGCATCCGGCCGCCCTCAACTTCGGCGACTGCATTGCCTATGCTGCGGCACGTATCGAAGCCATGCCGTTGCTGTTCAAGGGTGACGATTTCCGGCTGACCGACATCGAACCGGCTGTTTGATCCACGGCTAGACCAGCACCAGGCCCTGCCGCATGGCGATGGCGATCGCATCGGTGCGGTTGGCGGCACCGAGCTTCGTCAGGATCGCTGCGACGTGGAATTTCGCCGTATGCACGGAGATGTTCAGCCGCCGCGCGATGACCTTGTTGGGCGCGCCTTCGGCGAGCAGTGCCAGCACCTCGCTTTCGCGCGGCGAAAGCGTCGGCCGGACGATTTGCTCGTTACTCGGTTCCTCGTCGAACCGGTCGCTGTCATGAAAGGTAAAATCGTGCCCGTCTGACAGAGCGTGGCTGTCACGCGAAATCCGGTAGCCAGCCGCCGCCAGCCGCGCCGCAGCGGCGATCAGCACGTCGTCCGCTGCCACCGGCAGCACGGCAAACACTGTATCGGCCGGCCGCTCCCCGGCCGCTCGCGACGATAGCAGCACTCGAGGCATAGCGGCGTCGACGAGCCCGCCTTGCACCCCATGATCATCGACGATGGCGACATCCGCCGCCCAACGCCCGTCGACTTCGCCCGCCAGAAAAGGCTGCAGGTCATCGGTCGCAGCGAGAGCCGCGGACAGACTTCGCGCGCGCTCGACGTCACGGAGCACGATCAGCACCGTCAGCCGTCTGCCAGCGACCTCACCGCTTACCATCTATCCCTCAGCTCAGTGGTTTTTCACCGATGGTCAGTGAGACCTCACGGTTCTCGCCGCCGCGCACCACGCCGAGTGTCACCAAGGCACCAGCGCTGTCCGGCCCGAGCTTGCGGATCAGCTCGCGCGGGCCATGCACCGTCTCTGCGTTCCACGATACGATGATGTCGCCGAGACTGAGACCGGCGGCTTTCGCCGGGCCGCTATCGTCAAGGCTCATCACCATGGCGCCCTGTGTATCACCATTGCGGACCGGATGCAGGCCGGCACCAAGATAGCCCCTCGCCACATGACCCTTCTCGCGCAGCGTCGTGACTGCCCGCTCGATCGTTTCGTAAGGCATGACCAGCGCCCGCCGGCGTGGCCCGAACAGCAGCATGCCGATCAGTCCGCCCTTGGCGTCGAGCACAGGGCCGCCCTCGAAACGGCCGCCGGCATTGACGGCAAGGTTGATGCGCCGGTCGATCGTGCCGCCGCGCATTGAACGCCAGGCCGGGCCGACCTCGCCGACCGTGCCGAAGGTAGCGAGCGAGGTGCCGTCGCTATTGCCCGCGACGATCGCCAGATTGCCCGGCCGCACTGCATCCGCCTTCACCAGGGACGGCACGCTTGGTGCGCCGGTGGGTTTCAAAACGGCCGTGCCGGTGGACGGGTCGCGGCCGACCAGCTCGGCCTTGACGGTTTCGCCCGAAGGAAACGTCAGCTCGATCTCCTCGCCGGCCTCGACCGCCTCCTCGGCAGTGACGAAATAGCCGTCCTGCCAGTGGAAAGCGGTAGACGTGCGGTGGTGGTGCGTCGCGAAGCTGGCCGTCGCTGGAGCCGCGGCTGCGGCGATGTCGGCAATGGCGTCGGAAAATGTGCTCAGATTGAAATCGCTCATGACTTGTCTCCTGGGTTCCTCGTGACCCAGATATCGCCCGGCAGGGCGTTGGCGGATACTCGCCTGACGGCTAGTTGGGCGTTTGACTGGCCATCTGGTCAGGTCGCGGCCGGTCCGGCCGCTCCGCACATATAGGCATTGTTCATCTTGTTCCAAAAGCTACGGAGCCCCGCAGATGGCCCTGCCCGCCCAGCAATTGCAATATGACGATGCCCTTCTCGATGCCTATTCGGCGACGGTCGCCGATGCCGTCGACCGCATCGGGCCCGCCGTCTGCCGCATCGAGCGTGTCGGTGGCCCGGGCGGCCATGGCTCAGGCTTCGTCATCGCGCCGGACGGGCTGGTCGTCACCAACTTCCACGTCGTCGGCGATGCGCGCAGTGTGCGCGTGTCGATGCCGGACGGCGCCTCCAGGGAAGGCCGCGTGCTCGGCCGCGACCCCGACACCGACATTGCGCTGGTGCGCGCCGACGGCAACTTTGCCGACGTTGCGCCGCTTGGCGATTCCAAGCGTTTGAGGCGCGGCCAGATTGCAATTGCCATCGGCAACCCGCTCGGCTTCGAATGGACCGTCACCACCGGCGTCGTCTCGGCGCTCGGCCGCTCGATGCGTGCCTCCACCGGCCGGCTGATCGACGACGTCATCCAGACTGACGCCGCGCTCAACCCCGGCAATTCCGGCGGACCGCTGGTGTCCTCGGCCGGCGAGGTGATCGGCGTCAACACCGCGATGATCCACGGAGCGCAAGGCATCGCGTTCGCGGTTGCCTCCAACACCGCCAATTTCGTCATCTCGGAGATCATCCGCTTCGGCCGCGTGCGCCGCGCCTTCATCGGCGTTTCCGCCGACACCACCAACCTGCCGCGCCGCGCAGCACTCTTGTCGCAAGTGTCGAGCAGCACGGCGGTGCGCCTGCGCAGCGTCGAGAAGAACAGCCCGGCGGACAAGGCCGGCCTCAGGGAAGGCGACATTATTGCCGCCATCGACGGCCGCCCGGTCACCGGCGTCGACGATCTTGTGCGCATGCTCGACGCCGAGCGCATCGGCCGCGAGACACTGTGCACGGTGGTGCGCCGCTCCGGCATTGCCCAGGTCACGGTGATGCCGTTGGCGAGGGCAAGCTAGCTCGCTGCAGCACCCTGCGCATATTGCGCCAGGAATTCCGGGCTCGGCGGGATCGGCCTGATCACGTCGATCAGCACGCCGTTGGGATCCTTGGTGATGAAATGGCGCTGGCCGAAGGGTTCGTCGCGCAGCGTTAGCAGGATCGGCAGGCCGGCGGCGGTGATCCGCTCATAGACGGCATCCGGGTCCCTGACCTCGAAATTGATCAGCACGCCAGACGCGCGGCCCCGCCCCTCCTCCGGGATCGTCTCATGATCGCCCTGGACGATGCCGAGGTTGACGCGGCGATCTTCGGCTGAGCGCAGATGGATGTACCAGTCGGCCTCGAACAGCGGCTTGAAGCCGAAATGCGCGACATAAAAGGCTGCAGTGCCGGCAACATCGCCCGTCATCAGCACCGGATAATAGCTCGTCGTCCTCATCTTTCCTTCTCCCGGCGAACAACATACAATCTGCATGTAAATGTAACTAACATACAGGCTGAATGTATGCAACAGCGATCCGCTCGCCGCTCCAACCGTGATCGCACCGAAGCGACACGCGCCGAGCTCATCGCCGCGGCGCGAAAACTGTTCACCGAAAAATCCTATGCCGAGACCAGCACACCCGAGATCGTCGCCGCTGCCGGCGTAACGCGCGGCGCGCTTTATCATCACTTTGCAGACAAGCAGGCGCTGTTTGCCGCTGTGGTCGAACAGGAGGCGCAAGCCGTGGCGGAAGAGATCGAACGCGCGTCGCCGCCTTCGCTATTTGCCCGCGATGCGCTGATTGCCGGCTCGGATGCCTATCTGGCTGCCATGCGCGCCCCCGGCCGAACTCGGCTCTTGCTGCTTGATGGCCCCGCCGTGCTCGGCCGCGCCGCCATGGATGCGATCGACAATCGCCATGGCAACCGTTCGCTGCGTGAGGGCCTTGTTGCCGCGATGCGCTCGCACTCTATGACGAGATTGCCTGTGGAAGCTCTGACCGCTTTGCTCGCCGCTGCCTTCGACCGCGCAGCGCTCGCCATTGAAGCTGGAGCATCGATCGAGGACTATCGCGCCGTTCTCATCGCGCTGATCGACGGTCTGTCTCCGGCTCCTCCTTAGGCACCTCACCCGGCTCGAATTCGTTGAAACAACCAAGCTGGCGCTTGAACTGATCGATCAGCCAGGCGGCCGCCGGTTTCGGGCTGCGATCGGCGCGGTGCATGGCATAAAGCGGCGAGCGGACTTCGCTGTAAGGCTCGAGATCGAGTTCGACGAGCCGGCCGTTCGCCAGATCATCGGCAATCAGCCATCGCGGCAGCCCGCCCCAGCCCAGCCCCTCGCGCATCAGCACGTGCTTGGTGCGCACATCCGTCAGCCGCCAAGTGCGGTAGGCGAAGACGCCATAGTCGCGCCCGCGCGTACGCTCGGACTGGTCCGAGACGACCAGTTGGATGTGTTCGCGGACATCCTCCAGCGCCACTGGTCTGGGCAGCAGCGCCAGCGGGTGATCAGGCGCTGCGGCCGGCACCAGGGAGAAGAAACCGATGCGCAGCAGATTCACGTCCGCCTCGCCCAGAAGCCCTCCGATGCCGAGATCGGCCTGTCCGCCGACAACATGATCGAGGATAAGGCCAAGCGAGCCGATATGCAGACGCAGTGTCACGGCCGGAAACTGCACCTCGAATGCCTTTAGCACCCGAACCAGCACCGGCGACGGTAGCGTCACGTCGACCGACAGCGCAACTTCCGCCTCCAATCCCTGCCGATATCCGTCGATACGCGAGCGGATGCGTTGCAGCACGCCGACCATGCGCCGCGCATCTTCCAGCGTCGCCTTGCCGACATCGGTCAGTTGCGGCTCACGCGTGCCCTCACGCTCAAACAGCTTCAGCCCAAGCTGCGCTTCGAGGTTGGCAATGGCGTAGCTGATGACCGACTGCGCGCGGTTGAGCTTACGGCCGGCAGCCGAGAAGGAACCGGTGTCGGCCACCGCAACCAGGATCTGCAGTTGGTCAAGCGTCGGGTTGGGCTGCATCTTTCAATCCACAATTTAGATGGATCATATACAAAATATACCAGTTTTTCAAATGGGTCTGCGCACACATATTTGCCGGGAGATTTTAATCCAACCTTGGAGAGTCACCATGTCCATCCTTCTTGTCACATCCAGCCCACGCGGCGCCGCCTCGCACTCGACCCGTGTCGCCAACGAACTCGCCGACAAACTGCTTGCCGCCGATCCTTCGGCCAAGCTTGTCGCCCGCGACCTCGTCGCCAACCCGCTGCCGCATATCGACCCCGACTATTCGACCGGCATCTATACGCCGGCCGAAGCGCGCACCCAGCGCCAGGCTGAGGTCGTCGGCGTTTCCGATACTGTACTGGACGAGCTGTTTGCGGCCGACACCGTCATTCTCGCCACCGGCTTCATCAACTTCAACATCTCGTCGACGCTGAAATCCTGGGTCGACCACGTCGCCCGCTCCGGCAAAACCTTTGCTTATAGCGATGCTGGCCCGAAAGGCCTCGTCACCGGCAAGAAGGTCTATATCGTGCTGGCTTCGGGCGGTATCTATTCCGAAGGTGCGGCCGTGCAGTTCGATCACGCCATTCCCTACCTGCGCAGCGTGCTCGGCTTTCTCGGCATGACCGATGTCGAGGTCATCCGCATCGAAGGAGTCGGCATGGGCGCCGATGCGGTAGCAGCAGCGCTGGCCAAAGCCTCGACCAAGGTCGACGCCATTGTGGCCGCGACCGGAAGCGCCGAGCGCGTCGCCGCCGCGGCGTAAAGCCAGCATCGTTTGAATTGAACAAGGGTAGGCGCTCGGTGCCTGCCCTTGCTGTCGTTGGCGACAACCTATTGTGGTGGGCCAACAACTGCCATTGGTTATTCCGCTTGTCTGCGCTATCGGTCGCGGATGTTCCTGTCCGTTGCCACAACGCACCGTCCGGCCACCGATCTCGGTTTCCTGCTGCACAAGCATCCCGATCGTTTGCACGAGACCGACCTCTCCTTTGGCAAAGGGTGGCTATTCTATCCCGAAGCGACCGAAGAGCGTTGCGAGGCAGCAGTCCTGCTCGATGTCGACCCGATAGGGCTAGTGCGCGGCAAGGGGCGGGCGGAAGGCTTGCTGGACCAATATGTGAACGACCGGCCTTACGCGGCATCGTCTTTCCTGTCCGTGGCGCTAAACAAAATGCTGCGGACGGCGATGACCGGAATGTCAAAGGAGCGCCAGGAACTGGCTAGCGGCGAACTGCCGCTGGAGGCAGTCGTGACTCCACTGCCGATGCGCGGCGGTGAGGCTCTGGTTCGAAGCCTGTTCGAACCCTTGGGCTGGACAGTCGATCTGACGCCAATCGAGGGAATCGGGTCTGGTGCAGGCGAGTCCCGGTACGGCCATCTGAAGCTGACCGGCACGGGCCGGCTCAGCGCCTTGTTGAACCACCTCTACGTGCTGATCCCGGTGATGGACGATGCCAAGCATTATTGGGTCGGCGAAGCAGAGGTCGACAAGCTGCTGTCCAAGGGAGAGGGCTGGCTGGAAAAACATCCCGCCAAGGACCTGATAGTTCGCCGATACTTGCGCAACCGCGGTGCCTTGGCCCGCATCGCTCTGGAACGACTGGTTCCTGAAACGGCCAGGGAGACTTTGCCGCCCGAACTGCGTGTCACACCTGAGGAAGCGCTGGAGACGCCGATCCGGCTCAACGATCTGCGCATGGAAGCTGTTGTCCGAGCCATCCAGGCAACGGGTGCAACCACGGTTGCGGACCTGGGATGCGGCGAAGGCAAGCTACTTTATCGGCTCGTGCGCGAGCGATGGGTCCATAAGCTGTTCGGGTTGGATCCAGCGGCACGCGAACTGGAATGGGCTGCAAAGCGTCTCAAGCTGAACGAGTTTGGCGGGCCGCCGGAGGGCCGGGTTACGCTGCTGCACGGATCTCTGACATACCGGGACGGCCGCTGGGCGGCAGCCGACGTCGCCGTGCTGGTCGAGGTCATCGAGCATCTCGACGAGGACAGGCTGCCCCTGGTCGAACGCATCGTTTTCGGCGAGACGGCGCCTAAATCCGTCATCGTGACCACTCCGAACGCGGACTACAACGCTCTGTTTCCCAGATTGGCCCCTGGCGCATTTCGCCATCCCGATCACCGTTTCGAATGGAGCCGGGCTCAGTTCGAAACCTGGGCGGCCAAAATCGGTGAGATCTATGGCTATGCAGCCACCTTCAGCGGTATCGGAGCCCAGGATTCTACCCTCGGCGCGCCCACGCAGATGGCGGTGTTCACCCGATGAGAGAACTGGACAAGACCGATCTCGCCATTCCTGACTTTGCCCTCGTCGTGCTGATCGGCTCGACCGGATCGGGCAAGTCGACTTTCGCGGCCAGGCATTTTCTGCCGACCGAGATCATCTCCTCGGATCAGTGCCGGGCGCTGGTCTCCGACGATGAGACCGACCAGGACGTCTCTGCAGATGCCTTCGATCTGGTGCGCGAAATAGCCGGCAAGCGGCTTAAACACCGCAGGCTGGCCGTCATCGACGCCACCAACGTGCGAGCCGCCGACCGCAAGGCCTGGATTGAGCTGGCGCGCAAGTGGCACGCTTTGCCCGTCGCCGTGGTCCTCGATCCAGGCGTCGAGGTGTGCGTCGCACGCAATGCGGTGCGAGCCGACCGGCCGGTCGGCGCCGGGGTCGCCCAGCGCATGACAACCGAGATCCGCAAGGGTCTTGGCGGCCTGCAACGCGAGGGCTTCCGCCAGGTCTGGACGCTTACCAGCGAGGCCAGCATCGACGCGGCCGAGGTGTCGCGGCAGCCGCTATGGACCGACAAGCGCGACGACCACGGCCCGTTCGATATCATTGGCGACATCCACGGCTGTTCGGATGAACTTCAGATGCTGCTCGCTCGACTGGGCTACAGCGTCGCCTGGTCTGAACATCAGGGCGACCGAACGGCCACTGTGATCCCGCCGCAGGGCCGCAAGATCGTCTTTGTCGGCGACCTCGTCGATCGCGGCCCCAACTCGCCCGACGTACTGCGCATCGCCATGAGCATGGTCGCGGCCGGGACCGCCTATTGTGTCCAGGGCAACCATGAACGCAAACTCGGCAGCTGGCTGGAAGGTCGCAAGGTCACGGTCGCCCACGGCCTCGAGCAGACGATAGACCAGTTGAACACGCAGGACCGCGGCCTGCGAGAGGCGCTGCCGGCCTTTCTCGACGGCCTGCGCAGCCACGTCTGGCTGGACGGCGGACACCTCGCCGTCGCCCACGCCGGTCTCAAGGAGGAAATGATCGGACGCGGCTCCGGCGCCGTGCGCGAGTTCGCTCTGTACGGCGAGACCACAGGCGAGACTGACGAGTTCGGGCTGCCCGTCCGCGCGGACTGGGCCGCAGCCTACCGTGGCAAGACAGCCGTAATTTATGGACATACGCCAACGCTGTCGGCCGAGTGGGTCAACAACACCCTGTGTATCGACACTGGATGCGTGTTCGGCGGCAAGCTGACGGCCTTACGCTGGCCGGAACGCGAACTGGTAGAGGTGCCGGCAATCCAGACATGGTCGGAGCCGATACGTCCGCTGGGCGGGTCCTGTCTGGGCAAATCGGCACAGGCCGACGCCGACGGCGTGCTCGATTACCAGGATGTCTCCGGTCGCCGCTGGATCGAGACCGGGCTGAGGGGCCGGATTGAGGTGGCCGAGGAGAACGCCTCGGCGGCACTGGAAGTGATGAGCCGCTTCGCGCTGTCGCCGCAATGGCTGATCTATCTGCCGCCGACCATGTCGCCGTCCGAGACCAGCAGCCAACACGGCTGGCTGGAACGTCCGGAAGATGCCTTCGCTTATTTCCGCGAACGCGACGTCGCCCAGGTCGTGTGCGAGGAAAAGCATATGGGTTCGCGGGCGGTGGTCGCGCTGTGCCGGAACGCGCAGGCGGCGCGCAGCCGCTTCGGGATCCCGGGCGACGAGACCGGCGCAATCTGGACCCGCACCGGACGTTCCTTTTTCAACGACGGCACCATGACGGAAGGCCTGCTCGCTCGTCTCCGGGTCGAGGTCGACGCGGCGGATCTGTGGACGGAATTGAACAGCGACTGGCTGCTGCTGGACACCGAGATAATGCCTTGGTCGGCAAAGGCCGGCAGCCTGATCGAAAGCCAGTATGCGCCGGTGGCGACATCCTCAGCCGCCGGTTTCAAGGTCAGCCGCGAGGCGCTAGCCCGTGCGATGGCGCGCGGCGTCGATGCGGCCGGCCTGAACGCACGCCTTGAAGACCGGGCCGCCCGTGCGGCTAAATACGCCACGGCCTGGGCGCCTTACGTGTGGCCGGTCTCCGGCGTCGACGACCTTAAGGTCGCGCCTTTCCACCTGCTCGCCAGCGAGGGACGTGTTTGGTTTGACCAGGATCATGTCTGGCACATGTCGCTCGCGGACCGTCTGGCTGCCCATGTTGGCGTGGTCACGCCGACCCGATGGCGTACGGTTGATCTGGCCGACGGCAGCGCGTGTGCGGAGGCTATTGCCTGGTGGGAGGCGCTGACTGGCTCGGGCGGCGAAGGCATGGTGGTCAAACCACGCGACTTCGTCAGCCGTGGCAAGAAGGGACTCATCCAGCCGGCGCTGAAGGTCCGCGGCCCGGAATATTTGCGCATCATCTATGGTCCCGAATATGACGCGCCGGACAATCTCATCCGCCTGCGAGAACGCGGCCTGAGCGGCAAGCGCAGCCTGGCACTCAGGGAGTTCGCGCTCGGTCACGAGGCGCTGACGCGATTTGTCGCCAAGCAGCCGCTACGCCGCGTTCACGAGTGTGTCTTCGCCGTGCTGGCGCTGGAAAGCGAGCCAATCGACCCAAGGCTGTAATAACGATCTACCCGAAGATCTTCTCGCCTTGCTCATCGACCAGCTGGATGCCCTTCTTGATCGAGATGTCGACAGCGTCATCAAGCCCGGCAAAGCGATCGGCGCGGATGAATTTGTGCTCCTTCATCACGCCGTCGATCTCCTTCGAAACCACGCCGCAGGTCTGGTACTGGCCCTCCGCCTTGTAGGGCGTGGCGCTGATCAAAAATCCCTTGTGCTCGATTTGCTTTACCGGCGCCGCTGTCTTTGGCTCAGCGGCTTCGTTGCCGCCGCCGAAAAGACGCTTCAGAAAAGACATGGGGTATCCTCCAACGGCAATCATCCTGCACCACATAGCGTGGTGCAGGATGATTTTCAGTACCGGTCCTTGGCCGAGCGGGCAAGGGCCGCAGCTGGCTTGGCACTCAGGGGTCAGTCGCGCGACAGCGCTTCCAGGGCCTCTGCGGCAGCTTCCAATATGCTGATTGCCTCGGCCTGCTTTGCTTCAGGCGCATCTACGATTTCGCCGAGCGCGGCGCGCAGCCGGTGGCGCACGGCGCGGAATTCGTCGCGCTTTTCCGAGCGGCCGCGGCCGCGCCGGCCACCGTCGCCGTCATCGTTCCAGCCGAACCACTCGCGCGCCTTCGCCATCTTGCGGCCGAAGCGCTCGAGATGGTCGAGCACGTGGTCGATCATCTCGCGATTTTCGTTGAGATGCGCCTGCCCTGCCTCGGTGATCGAAAACACCTTCTTGTTGCCTTCCGCCGCAGAAACGGCATAGCCGGCCTCTTCCAGGAAGGTCAGCGTCGGATAGACGACGCCGGGGCTCGGGCTGTAGACGCCGCTGGTGCGCTCCTCCAGCGCCTTGATGATGTCGTAGCCGTGCCGCGGCGCCTCGGCCAGCAGCGACAGCGTGATCAGCTTGAGATCGCCGTCAGCCAGCATACGCCCGGCGCGGAACATGTCGCCTGGTCCGCCGCGTCCGCCGCCGCCTCTCATGCCATGCCCGAACGGGCCGAACCCGCCGCGTCCGCCGAACTTGCCGGCCATATGCATGAAAACGCGCTCGGCGTGTTCGCCAAAACGATGATGCCCGAAATGATTGTCTTTGTGCATTGTCTGCTCCTTGAGTTATGTCTTACGATATATCTCAATTAGGTGCTCGCCACGATCGAGTCAAGATATATCTTACGATGTATCTGAAAATGCGCCAGCAGGATTGATTTCGCCGGCGAGGGCAGCTAGGAAGCGCGTGAGGGTCGAAGACCCCTCCGTAAGCGTCTGACGTGAAGCAACGCATCCACCCCGGTCGTTTCCGGGCAGTTACGCCGGAAGACCGGCGAATGGATGCCAATGCGACGGACCGGATGCTTCAGGGAAAAATCCAAATGACCATGAAAACCCCGCGCAGGAAGCTGCCTGCGCGCTATGCCGCCGTCCTCGGCCCGCTGGTGCTGTCGTTGCTGATGACGTTCATCGTGTCGTTCATCTCGACACTGAAAAGCCTTGGCTTCCAGCCCGATCTGCCGGCCACCTGGCTGACGGCTTGGGGCCTGTCCTGGATGGTGGCCTTTCCGACGCTGCTGCTGTTGCTGCCGGCGGTGCGCCGCATCGTTGGCTGGCTTTGCGAGCCCGTGGCTCGATAGCAGGCTGCGCCAAGGGCCCGAAGCAACTTACGGGTCTTTCAGTGCGAAGTGAACGGACACTATCACCAACGGCCTTTGCGGCGGTTCCAGGCATAGAGCAGATCGGCGAAGCGATCATAGGCATAGCGCGTCAACGGCAGCGTGGCGGGATTGCCGAACAGCGTCGCCAACCAGCCCTCGCCCGGCGTTATCAGCCAAGCCGCAACGGCAACATCGGCGCCGACCAGCAATTTGCCACCGGCGTCGGTCGCATGCAGCCGGCGCCGGATATCCTCCAGCCCGATGCCGTAGCGGGCCAGCGCCGTCGGTTCGGCATTGATGTCGCGAAATTCGATCCGCCCCGCCTTGACCGCCTCGATCAGCCGCCGCTTCTGCCGGCTGATGCCGGCATCGCAGACCGGACAGCGCGTATTGTACCAGACGGTCAGCAGAGGCTTGGCCATGGTTCGCAACACCAGCGGAGGACGCGCGACGACTATCCAGCAACTGCCGTTGCGCCGCAACGTGACGCGACACCGCGGAATGTCCCGGCTTCGGCTAATGCACGTCGCCCCAAAAACATGTCCTCGGGCCTGGCCCGAGGGTGCGCGGCGGTTTGCCATACCGACCTGTTTAAAAAGAAGAGCGTAAAGCGCGTCGCAAGAGGCCGTTCAAGCGCGACGCGCTTCAGGCACGGCACTCAGCCGAGCGAGGTAATGATCTCGCGATAGGCATCCTCCGGGAAAGCCTTGAGTGTCCGCGTCCTGACGTTTCCGCCCGCCGCCAGCATCAGCGAGAAACGAGCTAGTACGGCATCGTCGGGGGCTTCGACCACCGCCACCATGTCGCAATCCCCCATGGTGAGATAAAATGCCTTGAAGGACCCGCCCATGTCTCCCAACAGCTTCTTGGCGGCATCGAGCCGCTTCGGCGACTCGCGCACGTTTTTGGCGCCTTGCTCCGTCCAGTTGATCAGCACGATGTAAGTTGTCATGGCACACCTCCCTCCGGGGCCACGGAGCACGGCGTCACAGCCGGGGCGGGCATCCGGGTTTGTCGCCCAGAAAATGCATCCGTCGCGGAATTATCCTCTCGTAGGGCACGACCCGCAAGAGCGGCGCGTCCAATCGTGATCGCCTGTGCCCAAACGGAAAAGGACGCCACCGGCGCCCTTTAAACTGCTTATCCGTCACCCAGACTCAGCTGTCGAGGAAGCTTCTGAGCTTGCGCGACCGGCTCGGATGCTTGAGCTTGCGCAGCGCCTTGGCTTCGATCTGGCGGATGCGCTCGCGGGTGACCGAGAACTGCTGGCCGACCTCCTCAAGCGTGTGGTCGGTGTTCATGCCGATGCCGAAGCGCATTCTGAGCACGCGCTCTTCGCGCGGCGTCAGCGAGGCCAGCACGCGCGTCGTCGTCTCGCGCAAATTGGCCTGGATCGCCGCGTCGATCGGCAGGATCGCCATCTTGTCCTCGATGAAATCGCCGAGATGCGAATCCTCCTCGTCGCCGACCGGCGTTTCGAGCGAGATCGGCTCCTTGGCGATCTTCAGCACCTTGCGCACTTTTTCCAGCGGCATTGCGAGCTTTTCCGCCAGTTCTTCCGGCGTCGGCTCACGGCCGATCTCATGCAGCATCTGACGCGAGGTGCGTACGATCTTGTTGATCGTTTCGATCATGTGCACCGGAATGCGGATGGTGCGCGCCTGGTCGGCGATCGAACGGGTGATCGCCTGCCGGATCCACCATGTCGCGTAGGTCGAGAACTTGTAGCCGCGGCGGTATTCGAATTTGTCGACCGCCTTCATCAGGCCGATATTGCCTTCCTGGATCAGGTCGAGGAACTGCAGGCCGCGATTGGTGTATTTCTTGGCGATGGAGATGACGAGACGCAGATTGGCCTCGACCATTTCCTTCTTGGCGATCGCGGCTTCGCGCTCGCCCTTCTGCACCTGGTTGACGATCTTGCGGAATTCCTGGATCGAAATCGCCGTCTCGGTGGCGAGGTTCTGGATTTCGGCGCGCAGATCGCGGATGGCGTCCTTCTCGTTCTTGGTGAACTCCTTCCAGCCGCGCGAGGTCAGATTGCCGATCGAACGCGTCCAGTTCGGATCGAGCTCCGAGCCCTGATATTCCTTGAGGAACTCCTCGCGGCGCACGCCATAGCTTTCGGCCAGCCGCAACAGCTTGCCCTCGTTCTGCACCAGGCGCTTGTTGATGTCGTAGAGCTGCTCGACTAGCGCCTCGATGCGCGCCGTGTTCAAGGACAACGACTTCACCGCCTTGATCAGCTGGTCCTTCAGCTCCTTGAGCCGACGGTCCTGGCTTGGCGACAGCGTGCCGGCGGCGGCCAGCCGGTTCTCGACCTGCTGGTCCTGCAGCTTGCGCAGCTTCTTATAGGTGTCGGCAATGACGTCGAGCGTCTCCATCACCTGCGGCCGCAGTTCCGCTTCCATCGCCGCCAGCGACAGGCTCGCCTCGTCATCGTCCTCCTCGTCGTCGTCCACCAGGCCACGGGTGTCGCCGCCGACATTGGTGATGT
Organism: Mesorhizobium sp. M1399; assembly: GCF_040317735.1. Classification (NCBI taxonomy): domain Bacteria; kingdom Pseudomonadati; phylum Pseudomonadota; class Alphaproteobacteria; order Hyphomicrobiales; family Phyllobacteriaceae; genus Mesorhizobium; species Mesorhizobium sp. M1399. Next base: position 12,030 of record NZ_JAMYKZ010000020.1, on the reverse strand, counting down.
CGTCCTCGTCCTCGCGCGAACGGCGCGGCTTTTCCTCGGTCTTGGCTTCCTCGATACGCTCGACCACCGGCGCCTGCTTGGCCTCCGGCCCGGCATAGGTCGCCTCGAGGTCGATGATCTCGCGCAGCAGGATCTTCGATTCGTTGAGCTCGTCGCGCCAGATGATGATGGCCTGGAAGGTCAGCGGACTTTCGCAGAGGCCCGCGATCATCGTCTCGCGGCCGGCCTCGATGCGCTTGGCGATCGCGATTTCGCCCTCGCGCGACAGAAGCTCCACCGAGCCCATCTCGCGCAGATACATGCGGACCGGATCGTCGGTGCGGTCGGTCGGCTCTTTTTTGGTCGTGGTGGCGGCGACGGCGGTGCCGGTCTGCTCAGCCAGCTCGTTGGCATCCTCCTCGGCGTCAGCGGCGGTATCGGCGGCTTCGGGCTCCTCGCCCTGCTCGTCGTCCTCGACCACGTTGATGCCCATGTCGGAAAGCATGGCCATCGTGTCCTCGATCTGCTCGGAGGTCACTTCCTCCGAGGGCAGCACCGAATTCAGCTCGTCCATGGTGACATAGCCGCGCTTCTTGGCGGCCTTGATCATCTTCTTGACAGCATCGTCGGAAAGGTCGAGCAGAGGGCCATCGGTCGCGGCCTCGCGTTCGGTCTCGACTTCTTCCTTTTCTTTTGTCGCCATAGTCTTTATTTTCTCCAAGCGGCTGAGTATCAAAACCGCGTAAGCTGCCGGTCCGGTCAAATTGGATGCGCTCTTTCCAGAACGCGCTTTACCGGGCCAGTAACTGCATCTCTCGTTAAGTCCAGATTAACCCTGATATCTGTGGCAAGCTGACTGCCTGTCCAGTGATCAGTACCTTACATCGCTGCATTCCCGTCGATGCCGGGGCGGGTTAACGTTTCGAATCGACCTGATTCCGCCATTCTGCCGGAAGGTCAAGCGCCTCTCGCATGATTCGCATGAAAAAAGCGAATCAATTACCCGACTTAGAGCGCCGCACGCTTGATTCGACGCGCAAGCACGTCCTTACATTCAGTCTTCTGGGGGCTTCGATCTAAACGCGCCCAGCCCTGCCCGACGATACGCCAAACCCTTCGATCAGCGCTTCCGTTGCCTGCACATCACGAAATTGCGCCTGGATTTCGACCAGGTGCCGGTAGTTTTCGTCCGTGGGGTCGCTGGCGAGCGCTGCTTCCGCCTGCTTCAGCTCCTTATGTAAGGTGCGCGCGCTGCGCTGCAAGTGGAGGGCCTGGCTGAACGCATCGCGGGCATCGTCGAGTGCCGCCGTTTCCAGCGCCGGCCATTGCCGCGCACGTTTGATCAGCGCCACCGCACGCTGCCAGATCTCGCCGCAGCCGGCCCGCTCGATCGTCGCGATCACCGCGTCGCGGTCATTGGCCATATCATGCGCCATGGCGTCGAGGATCGCCGCATGCAGCCGCTTCAGATCGGAGTTGGCGAGATCGAGGAACTCGACATGGGCGAAATTCTCGTCGATCAGCACGGGATGGTTGACGAGGGCGGCAATGATCGTCGCCTCGCGTACCGACATGCCCTCGCCGCCGCGCTTGACCAACGCCGAGCGACCGAGGCTTTCGGTGATCGCGGTGCGCCCACCGGCATTGCCGCCGCGCGCAAACTGTCCGCCGGGTGCTGAACCCTTGCCCTGGAAACGTTCGCCGGGCCGTCCGTCCTGACGCCCCTGGCGTCCGCGCTGGGCACCGAAGAAGCTCTGCACCCGCTCGCGCATTTCCTGTTGGTAGTGATAGCGAAGGCTCTCGTCGCGGATACGGCTGGTCAGTTCGCGCAGCGTCTTTTCGAGCTCGGCTCGCCGTTCCGGCGTGTCGAAGATGCCGCCGGCCGTCTCGCGCATCCACAAGAGGTCGGCCAGCGGCCGCGCCTCGGAAAGCACGGCGCGGAACGCATCCGGTCCGTCACCCTTGACCAGATCGTCGGGATCCTTGCCCTCCGGCAGCAGGGCGAAGCGAACCGAGCGGCCCGCCTGGACCGCCGGCAGCGCCATGTCGGCGGCGCGCCATGCTGCCTTCAACCCGGCGTGGTCGCCGTCGAAGCACAGCACCGGCTCGCCGGCCATGCGCCATAGAAGTTCGAGCTGGTTTTCAGTCAATGCGGTGCCGAGCGGCGCCACCACGTTTTCGAAGCCGGCCTGCGCCAGCGCGATCACATCCATGTAGCCTTCGACGGCAATGACCGTGCCGCCCTTGGCCAGCGCCCCCTTTCCCAGCGCCCCCTTTCCCAGCACTTGGCGTGCACGAGCGAAATTGTAGAGCACGTTGCCCTTGTGGAAGAGCTCCGTATCGGGCGAGTTCATATATTTGGCCAGCGCATCCGGCGCTAGCGCCCGCCCGCCGAAGGCGATGATCTTGCCCCTGGAATCCGGGATCGGGAACATAATGCGGTCGCGGAACCAATCGTAGGAAACCGGGACGTCGTCGCCATGGCGCACCAGCCCGCACGCCTCGATGTCGGCCTTGGGGACGCCCTTGGCGGCAAGATGCTCCTTCAGCGCGTTGCGGCTGTCGGGCGCATAGCCGAGGCGGAAGGACTGCTGCGTCGCCGGTGTCAGTCCCCGGTCGCGCAGATAGGCGCGGGCCTTTGCGCCTTCCGGTCCCTGCAGCCGTTCCTGGAAGAACACCGTCGCCATCTCCATGACATCGGTCAGGCTGGCGCGTTCCTTTTCGCGCCGTTCCTCATCGGCGTCGCGAACCGGCATCGGCACGCCGGCCATGTCGGCGATCTTCTCGACGGCCTCGGGAAAGCTCATCCCGTCGAGTTCGGTCAAGAACTTGAAATGGTCGCCCGAAACCGAGCAGCCGAAACAGTGATAGCGGCCCTTCTTGTCCTCGCAATGGAAGGACGGGCTCTTCTCGCCATGGAACGGACAGCACGCCCAATAATCACCGCGCGGCGCGTTTGTCTTTTTCCTGTCCCACGCGACGCGCTGGCCGATCACCGAAGAAATCGGCACGCGGTCGCGGATCTCGTCGAGGAAAGCAGGCGGAAAGCGCATGAGGGACAGCTCGTTTGGCCTCCATATAATCACACGGGCCAAGCCCGACGACTCCTAATGCGGAACCATACCCGGTTTTCACAGGCCAAAAAGAGAAGGCGGCCTGCGGGCCGCCTTCTCGATCTAATCCGGCGCAGCGCCGGTCAGCCGTTCCGCACCTACTGCGCGGCGATAGCGCCGAAGATCAGGCCCGAGAGGTTGCTGACCAGCAGATAGTCGTTGCCGACCCGGATCCACTCCTGGCCGGGACCGGGACGGCGCAAGCCGTAGTGGCGATAGTCGCGGATCGGCTGGTGACGCTTCCAACTGGAATATCTCTGGCCGTTGCGCCAATGGCTGCGCTTCACCACGATCTTTTTCGTCACTACGACGCGCTTGTTCACCTCGACATGCTTGTTCACGTGGACATTGCCGGGCTTTTGCCAGTCGACCTGGCTATAACTTGATTGCGGTGCGTTTGGTGGGTTCAATGGTGCAGCCTGGCCCTGCAAGGCCGTTGCAGCCAGCATCGAGAAGGCAATGGCGGAAAGAACGATGCGTTTCATAGCGGGTACTCCTTGGTTGTCGATGCCTCTGGAATAGAGCCGGAAGGATGAACCGAAACTGAACGCAGAGATTACGTTTTCGTAATGATTTCCTACATTTAGCACGCCTAATTCAGCACTACCTTTAAAGCGGCTGTCCGAGCACGGACGCATGACCCTCCGCAACTCCGCGGGCAATGCAACCATTTTGCCGGCCATCCATTTCCGACACGCCCCGTCGCGGGGCAACACTCGTCCGAACCGGGCAAAATTTATTATTCGGCTAAAATAAATCGGAGTAATATCAACCTCTGCAATGTCCACGATTCGCGCCCACTGTTGCCCCTTTGACTTCACCGCGCCCGCGTCGCTGGCACCTGTCGCGTTGCGGGGCCTGGCATGAGTGGCTCCGTCGTTTTGCTGCACCTTGCCGGTGCGGTGGCACTGATGCTGTTTGCTACCCGTTTGGTGAAGACCGGCGTCGAGCGCGCCTATGGCGATGTGCTGCGCCACAAACTGCGCGCCACCATGCGCAATCCCTTCATGGCGGTTCTGGCCGGCTGCGGCCTGGCGGTCGCGCTGCAAAGCTCGACCGCCGTTACCTTGCTGGTCGGCTCATTCGCCGGCTCCGGCATTGTCAGCGGCATGTCGGGCCAGCTTGCGGTGCGCGGTGCCGAGATCGGCTCGGCGCTGGTGGTCAAGCTGCTTACCTTCGATCTGTCGCTGCTGGTACCGGTCTGCCTGGTCGCCGGCACCGTCATGTTCATGGCCACCGAGCGGCGCGACTGGCGCCAGTTCGGCCGCATCCTGGTCGGCATCGGCCTGCTGCTTCTGTCGCTGGAGATGATCGGCCAGGCGTCGGAGCCGCTGCGCCAGAGCACGCTGATGCCGCTCATCGTCGATTACTTCTCCGGCGATCCGGTCACCGCCTACCTTCTGGCGGCGTTGGTCACCTGGCTGTTCCATTCCTCGATCGCCGCGGTGCTGCTTATGGTGACGCTCGCCGGCCGCGGTTTCATCCCGCCCGAACTCGGCATCGTGCTGGTGCTCGGCGTCAATCTCGGCTCTTCGATCATCGCGCCGCTTCTAACCCGCAACGCAGAACCCGGCGTTCGCATCGTGCCGATCGGCAATCTCCTGATGCGCGGCATGGGCTCTCTGATCATGCTGATCCTGTTCCTGACGTTCAAGCCGCCAGTCGCCTTCTTGGGCAGCACCGTGCCCGAGCAGATCGTCAATGCCCACATCGTCTTCAACATCCTGATCCTGATCGCCGGCCTGCCGCTGGCGCGCCTGGTCTATCGTGCCTCGGAAAAGATCGTGGCGCTGGGCACCAGGCCCCAGCCCGCCAACGCGCTCGACGTCATCGAGCTTTCGGCGCTCAACGAAAGTGCGCTCGACGTGCCGAGCCAAGCACTCGCCAATGCCACCCGCGAGGTAGTGCGGGTCTGCGAGACGGTCGAGATCATGCTGAAACGGATCATCGAACTCTATGAGAGCGCCGACGCCGACAAGATCAGTGCGCTGGCCGCGCTCGACGACCGTGTCGACAGGAAGCACGCGGCGATCAAGCTCTATCTCGCCAAGGTCACCAAGAACCCGCTGAGCGAGGACGAGGCCCTGCGTTGCCAGGAGTTGATCGGCGCCTGCGTCAAGCTGGAGCAGGTCGGCGACATCATCGTGCGCAACATGCTGGTCCATGTGAAGAAGAAATTCGAGCGCGGACTGGAGTTCACGCCGGAAGGCTGGCGCGAGCTTTGCGCCTTCCATGCCCTGGTGCTTGCCAATGCCAGGCTAGCCTTCAACGTCCTGGTGTCCCGCGATCCGGAGACCGCTCGCCAGTTGGTGCTGGAAAAGGACCGGCTGCGCGACCGCGAGAAGGAAACCAGCCAGAGCCATTTCGTGCGGCTGCGCGACGGCACCGCCAAGAGCGTCGAGACCAGTTCCATCCATCTCGACACCATTCGCGACCTCAAGCAGATCAACTCGCTGCTCGCCTCGATGGCCTATCCCGTGCTTGAGGAACGCGGCCTGCTAACCGGTTCGCGGCTGAAGGCCGGATAGATTGCGTCCACAGGCCGGTAGCTTCAGAAGCTCGCCTATGCTGTGAGCCAATGCGCAAAATTACCTTTGCGCCACCTCCTGTCTGTCGGCTAAAGATCGCCAGATCTACCGGAAGGAAAGTCGATGGACACCCATTCTCGCAGCTTCGCCAAGGCGCTTTCCTGGCGTGTCACCGGTACCATCGACACGATGATCATTTCGCTCGTCGTGACGGGAAGCATCAAGCTCGCTGCGGCCATCGGCCTGACTGAGGTCGTCACCAAGTCGCTGCTCTACTACCTTCATGAGCGGGCGTGGCTGAAAATTCCTTACGGAAGGAAGGCGGCCGCGTAGCTCTTGCCGCCGCGGCCGGCACCTGACCGGTGACAAAGAAAATCTAAAGCGGCGTCGCCAATTTCTGAATTGCCCGGTGCCCTTATCCGTGGTTTGAGGTCACCTTATCCGAGGATCGCCTTCCCGCCATGCTTCCCCTCATTGCCCTGTTCATTGCCGCCTTCGCCTTCGGCACCACCGAATTCGTCATCGCCGGCGTGCTGCCGCAGGTGGCGGATGGCCTTGGCGTCGCGATCCCGACCGCCGGCTATCTCGTTTCCGGCTATGCCGGCGGCATTGCAGTCGGCGGCCCGCTGCTGGCGCTCGCCACCAAAGGGTTCTCCCGCAAGGCCCTGCTGCTTGGACTGACTGCAGCCTTTACCATCGGCCAGGCGGCCTGCGCGCTGGCGCCCGACTTCGCCTCGATGCTGCTGTTGCGGATTGCGGTGGCCGTGGCACACGGCGCCTATTTCGGCGTTGCCATGGTGGTGGCCGTCGGCCTCGTGCGCGAAGACCAGCGCGGCATGGCGGTGGCGCTGATCCTGTCCGGCCTCACCGTATCGAATGTCATCGGCGTTCCGGCCGGCACGGCAATCGGCAACATCTGGGGATGGCGTGCGACATTCTGGGTGATGTGCGCTCTCGGCGTGGTGGCCTTCGCCGCCATCGGCGCCCTGCTGCCGCGCAAGACAGGATCGTCGAGCCCGTCCGTCAGCCTTGGCAGCGAGGTACGCGTGCTCGCACGCCAGCAGGTCTGGACCTCGCTCATCATGATGCTGATGCTGATGATCGGCCAGTTCGGCCTGTTCACCTACATCACGCCGACGCTGCTTGAGGTCACCGGCCTCGACGAGAAATGGATACCTTGGGTGCTCCTGCTCAACGGTGTCGGCGCTACAATCGGCGTCTTCGTCGGCGGGCGCCTCGCCGACTGGAAGCTGATGCCGTCGCTCATCGCAATGCTATTCCTGCAGGCGGCGATGCTCGCCTCGATCTACGCCGTCAGTCCTTACCCACTGCCGATGGTGATGGCGATCTTCGTCTGGGGCGGCCTCAACTTCGCCATCGGCACGCCGATCCAGACCCGCATCCTGACCTGGACCGCGGACGCCTCCAATCTCGCCTCGTCGCTCATTCCGTCAGGCTTCAATGTCGGCATCGCGCTCGCCGCATCGCTCGGCGCGGCGATGCTCAATGCCGGCTATGGCTATCGCAGCTTGCCGGTGGTTGGCGCGATCGCCATGCTGGTCGCGGTCGCGGTTGCGCTTGCCTCGCATGTCTGGGAATGGCGGAGCCGGGCGGCGCCGCCGCTGCCGGCTGCCGCCGAATAGGGCTACAGATCGATCCGGTAACGCAGGCTTTCCGCGCCGCCATAGGAAGCATCCTCGAAGAAACGCCCGACGAGCCCGCCGCCATTGGCCAGAACGACCTTCTGCGAGGGCACATTGTGAGGCTTGCAGGTGATTTCGACGAAGGGCAGGCCAACCGCCCTCGCCTCCTCCAGCATCAGCCGCAGCGCCTCCGTCGCATAGCCGCATCCCCGTTTCCACGGCACCACCGCATAGCCGATGTGGCCGAGCACGTGCGATGGCAGCGCCGCGGTTCCGGGCTGCCAGCGCAAGCCGATCGAGCCTGAGACTTCCCCGTCCCAGATCCAGCGCCGAAATCCAGGCAGCCGCGGCACCGTCGAACCGTCCGGCAAGACGATCGGCGGTCCCTTGCCATCAGGATCGTCGAGATCGGCAAGGAAAGTCGCTGGATCCTTTTCGATAGCCGCAAGCTGCTCGCGCGTCGCGTCGAGCAGCCGCACATTGTCCGGCGACCAGCCGCGCTCGAGGGCCGCCTTGTAGGACGGCAGGTGTTCAAACGCCGGTTTGACGAGTTCGATCATGAGCGCGAGCTTTTGGCTGTCGGCCCTCAAAGGCGGGCTTGCGGCTGTAGCGACTACGACAAAACTGCCCCGCCATCGACCGTAATTCCCAAGTTTTCCGCATTGCGCCCATGTCGCGCAATGATTGCGACCGGGCGCATAAGGCTGGCTCCGCTTGGATGAGGCAAGCCGGCCAATTGCCCGCGAACGACCGTGAGATGGATCTCGAACTATCCAAGGGCGTCTGCAAGCATCTCATTCAAGCGTGCGAATGCTGCGGACTCGTCTGGCGCATGGGCCGGATTAACTTCTGTGATGGTCAGGCCGCGCCATTGCGACAGGGCTGTCAGTTGCTTTAGCACAAAGGCGACTTGCTCCAGTTTGAGACCGTCGCAACGGCGCACATTCTCCGCAATCGGAAAATCGATAAAGGAGAGCACATCGACATCGAAGTGGATAAGCACGCAGTCAAAGCGCGCCGCCCATTCGGCCGCGCGCGCCGACGCCGCCTCGATGTCACTCAAAGCTTCCTCACGCGATATGATCTTGATCGCGTGATTTCCGATCACGGCCGCTTCGGGCGGGGTGATGTTCTCGATGCCGAAATAGAGGAGTTGCTGAGGCACGAGCATCGGGCGGGTCGGGCCGAGCCTCGCGAGCGAAGGCTCGCATCCATGGATATTGAGCAGATGGGCGACGCCGGTCCAGTCCAAGGCGCCGTCGCTCGTGTCAGGTGTGTTGAGATCGGCGTCGAAGTCAATGTAAACGAGTCCGATCCGCGCGCCGGCCGCATTCGCCCCGGCGACCGTCCCCAGTTCCACAGTACAATCGCCACCTAAAACAAGCACGTCTTCCTGCGCTGCGATCGCCGTCGCTACGTGGCTTGCGACCAACTCACAGGCGTCGCGCACGGCTTCCAGGTTCATAGCCTGCGACCGCGAAGGGTCCGGTCGCCATCGGAACGATGCAACATCGCCACGATCCCTGATGGATCTGCCTCGGTTCGTGATCGCTTCTGCGAGCCCATTTCGCCGAAAGGCCGCGGGGGCCTGTTCCTGACCCGGCGAATAGGCGCCGGCACTCGTGGCCGCACCGACAATATTCAACAAACGCGCCGCCAAATCGAAGCTCCATTTTCGCATGATCTTCTCGCAAACGTGTCCGGAGGGAGGAAGGTTCCTCCTCGACTTGAGAGGTTGCCGCCCGGCATCGGCACGAGGCCTAACAAGCAAAAAGCTCGCCGCATCGATGCCGTCGTGAGACGCCAGACGTCGAACATACAGGTTCATTCGCGCGGCCGTGGCGATGAACATGTCGGTGCGAACTGCCGTCCGCTCCGCCCGCTCCTAGCCTGGCTCCTCGCGATGGTCTCTTCGAGTCTCATGAGCACCGCTAAGGCGGGAAAAATCCCTACTGAAGCAGGCTCTTGACGATGCCGCTCGCCTTGGAGAAATCCATCTGGCCAGCATATTTCTCCTTGAGCGCCGCCATCACCTTGCCCATCTCCTTGACGCCGCTGGCACCTGTCTCGGCGATAGCGGAACGGACGGCGCTTTCCGTCTCGGCCTGGCCCAGTTGCGTCGGCAGGAAGTCGCGGATGATCGCCATCTCGTCGCGCTCCTGCGCGGCAAGTTCCGGCCGCTTGCCGTCATCGAACGCCTTGGCCGATTCCTCGCGCTGCTTCACCATCTTGGCCAGGATCTGCAGGATCTCGTCGTCGCTGGCCGGCTCCTTGCCGGCGCCGCGATTGGCGATGTCGCGATCATGAATGGCCGCCTGGATCAGCCGCAATGTCGGCAGCCGGCGCTTGTCCTGTGCCTTCATCGCGCTCTTCAGGGATTCGGCGATTTTGCCTCGCATGGTGCTTTCTCCTTCGAATGCGGCGGACAATAGCCGTGCCGAAAGCCCAAGGCAAATTCAAGTCTGTCCGGCAAATCCCTGATATTGTTCGACGAAATAAATCCAGGCACGTACGGCGCGGCATCATTGACCGCCTTGGCGCCTTCCCTTATGTACTGTGCCTTGCATGAATTGAATTCTAGTGCACGTCGCCCAAAAGTGCGTAGCGGTTTTGGGGCAACGACATGCAGCGCGCCGAGGCTGTGAGATTGCCGCTTCGCGCTTTTTGTTGCGCCGATTGAGGAGCGCAGCCTTTAGGAGTGCCGCCATGGCAACGATGACCGCCGCATCGACCCCCCCTTGGGCCACCGAGAAGCCGACCGCCCTGCTGGTGCTGGCCGACGGCACCGTCATCGAGGGCCGTGGTCTGGGCGCTTCCGGCTCCGCCGTTGCCGAGGTCTGCTTCAACACCGCGCTGACCGGCTATCAGGAGATCCTCACCGACCCCTCCTATGCCGGCCAGATCGTCACTTTCACCTTTCCGCATATCGGCAATATCGGCACCAATAACGAAGACATCGAGGATCTCAATCCGCTGGCCCGCGCCGGCGCCGTCGGCGCCGTGTTCAAGGCCGATGTCACCAACCCGTCGAATTACCGCGCCGGAACCGGTCTCGACCAGTGGCTGAAGAAGCGCGGCATCGTTGCACTTTCGGGCATCGACACGCGCGCGCTGACCGCGCTGATCCGCGAAAAGGGCATGCCCAATGCCGTTATCGCGCACGCCCCAGACGGTATCTTCGACATCGAAGACCTCAAGCGCCGCGCCGCCGCATGGTCGGGGCTTATCGGGCTTGATCTGGCCAAGGAGGTCACCTCCGGCCAATCCTCGGTCTGGCGCGAGACACCCTGGGCCTGGAACGAGGGCTTTGGCGAACAGGCCGACCCGTCGATGCACGTCGTTGCCATCGATTATGGCGTCAAGCGCAACATATTGCGCCTGCTTGCCGGCCTCGGCGCCAGGGTCACCGTGGTGCCGGCCAAGACCGGCGCCGAGGAGATCCTGGCGATGCGGCCCGATGGCATCTTTCTATCCAACGGCCCCGGCGATCCGGAAGCCACCGGCGACTACGCCGTTCCGGTCATCCAGGATCTGTTGAAGACCGATATCCCGCTGTTCGGCATCTGCCTCGGCCACCAGATGCTGGCGCTGGCGCTGGGCGGCAAGACCGCAAAAATGCATCAGGGCCACCACGGCGCTAATCATCCGGTCAAGGACCACACCACCGGCAAGGTCGAGATCGTCTCGATGAACCACGGCTTTGCCGTCGACGCCGACTCATTGCCGAGCGGCGTCGAGGAAACCCATTTCTCGCTATTCGACGGTTCGAATTGCGGCATCGCGCTCACCGGCAAGCCGGTCTTCTCGGTCCAGCATCATCCGGAAGCCTCGCCCGGCCCGCAGGATTCGCACTATCTGTTCCGCCGCTTCGTCAACCTGATCCGCGAAAAGCGTGGCGAACCGGCACTGGCCGAGCGCTGACCAAGCCGATGCATCAGCTATAACATATCGGCGGCGCGTGATCTGGACAACTTGCCTCCGGACGTCCGCGAGCAGGTCTCAGAAAGTCTGATTTCTTACGCAGTCGGCGGTCGCGGAGATACCAAGCGCCTCGTCGGCAGGGAAGGTTACAGACTTCGGATCGGTCGCTACCGAGTCATGTTTGACGAAGACCGCGCCACGATCCTTGCGGTCTATGTCGGCAAACGCGAAACGACAACCTACCCGTCGGCCATAGTAGGACAGAACACCATGAACGCCCCGCAAATCATCAAGACCCCAACCGGTGAGGAGCTGGTCGCTATCCCAAGGGGACTACGAGATCCTTTTGCGTGCCGCCGAAGAAGCTCTGGAAGACGCTGCCGATGCGGCGATCTACGACGAGCGTAAGGCCGATCTCCGAGCGGAAAAGGCACTGCCCGCGGACGTGACCATGGACATCTTGCGGGCTCCAGCCGGCTCAAGGCGCTGCGCAACCGGCGGCGGCTGACGCAAGCCGATTTGGCGGCCATGATCGGCGTCAGCCAGGGTTTTCTGTCGGACCTGGGGTCCAATCGCCGCAAACCATCGGCGCAGACAGGTGCAATGCTGGTCAAGGCGCTCGACATTCCAACCGAATGGATTGAGCACTAGGTGATGCTACACTGGTTTGCGGCTTCTTCTCCCTTGGTTTTAGCTGATCCCGGTCATGGCGCGCCGGCGCCGGCGCGCGTGTAAAAAAACACGGGAACCCCAAAACGATTTTGGGCCCCCCCAAAACTTTGTGTTATAAACAACTACCACCCCCCGACACGGAGATGAATAGAGTTTTGCCTCGTTTTGGGTTAA
>NZ_JAMYKZ010000019.1:0-95877 GCF_040317735.1 Mesorhizobium sp. M1399 | reverse complement strand
GGGAATATCCCTCTGGGAGTAGCTGTCGCGTTGCCGAATCCAAAAATTCACAAGACCATCGATCCTACGCGGTCGTGCTTAAATGTCTGGTAGCGTTGTTTAGGGGGAAACCAACGCTACGGCCTCATAAATGTAGTTCTCGTCCATCGTCAGGATACTGGCGCTGCGGTGGCGATCGTCAAGGCCGGCCAGCACGCATCATCGCGCGCGCGATGGCGAGCTGCGCCTCGACTTTGGCGTTTTCCTTCTGCGTCATGTTGTCGGCCGCGATCAGCCGCCGAAGCGACCGCATGATTTCGCCGCGCGTCCAACCTGCTTCGAGCATGCAATCAATGATCGCCTGAAAGCCTGGCTCCATCGCCTCCTGGCAATCGATCTCGCGGTCGGCATATTCGCCCTGTCGTCTCGGCGGCGTGATCATGCTCGCTCCCTAGAGATACGCTTCGGGGAAACCAACACGCGCAAGTTCTACGGCGTGAACTCGGAGATGGAGGAGTACGATCAGTTTCGGTGCGAGGCAGTGGGCACTACTCCACCCGCCGAGCAAAGCAAGGGTGTGCATGCGGAGCAAACCGAGGCTCAGCCGGCCGAGCCAAGCAAGGTTACGCCGAAAAAGGTCAAGACCGTGACTATCAGGACCGGCGAATGTGCAAACAAACAGAATTGCGTTTCCAATAACTCCACGCCCGGAACGTCGAACAGCAAGTAATGTGTTCGAAGCGAATTAGAGCGTGCTATGGGATTTCATGCTCTTGGTTGCAAAGACAGCCAATTGGGCACTCGTTCCCTAGCGATTGTGCACGAGACGATCTCGCTGGTGAAAGTGATAGGCGGAAAAACAGGTTCCGAAACGCTAACCACTTGCGGTCGCATTAGTATGGCTTGGTCGTGGAACGCAAAGGCTGACCCGATTTCGTCCCGCGATGCGGTACAGTTAGAGATCAAGCAAAACGTCGCCATGTGGGCGGCTGCAGCACGCTAGGATGTAGCCTGCCGATTGATCCTCCAAGGTCAGCCCGCCTAGGTCATCCATGACGACTTCGCCGGACAGCTTGGCGATCCGGCACGTACCGCAAATTCCCTGCTGGCAGGCGGTGGGGATGTGGACGCCACATTGGCGCGCCGCTTCCAGCAGGGTCTCTCCGGGCGCACAGTGATGCGCAATGCCGGAGCGGGCGAAGCGGACCGAAGACGAAATCTTTGAAGCCAGTTCCGAACGCGAACCGTTGCCGCCTCCGAAGCTCTCCTCATGAAACTGTGAAGGGGCGAGGCCGATTGCCTCCAGGCACCGGCGTGCCGCCTTCATGTAGGATTCCGGCCCACAGGCGAAAACGGTCCGGCTGTGAAGATCGGGAACCAGATTCAGGAGCATTTGACTGCTAATGCGTCCAGTTGGACCCGTCCAGGCTGGGTCTTCCTGACGGCAAATGCAAGTCACTTGAACATTGGGAAAGCGAGCGGCAAGTGCGTCCAGTTCGAGCCGAAAGATGATGTCGTCCGGCGTTTTCGCACTGTGAATGAAGTGGATATCCTGGGCGGCTGCGCGGTCGGTAAGTGCCCGCAACATAGACATGACGGGAGTTATCCCGCTGCCACCTGAAAGGAAGAGGGACTTTCCATGCGGCAGATCGTCGAGATTGAACGAGCCGAGCGGCCCTTCGATCTCGATCGCATCGCCCGGCATCAAATTGTCATGGAGCCAATTCGAAACGAGCCCGCCCGGCGTCCGTTTCACGGTAATCTGAAGGTCGAGCGGTCGCGTCGGTGGTGACGAAACAGAGTAGGAGCGCGTCACCGCGGCACCGTCGATCCTCAGGTGCACCAGAACATACTGGCCAGCGCTGAAGCAGAAGATTCGATCTGAAGCGGGTGTGAGAACGAATGTTTTCACATCGTGCGTTTCGTCGATCACGCGCCGGCAGTGCACAAGCTGCGGTGTGGTCTGTGCCCACTGCCGGTGACGCTTTGTTGGGACGAAGCCGGAGGCTGCAAAGGCCGCGTATGCATTCATCATTCAACTCAGGTTTGGAGTCGAGCCAAGATGCCATTTCAAACCCCGCTGAACAGCCGCGCAATCCTGCCTTTATGATCGGTAATTTCGATTAAACTTCCAGTGACATCACAGCGACCTGGAGGGCTCGGATGCCTTTGCGAATGATGGGTTCGTGTTTGCGGCGCGCGAGTATCGCGGTGTGGACTGGCTGGTGCAGCGTCGGCGCTCCCTCGACCAGGAACGATCGGAGTTCAGCAGTGAACCTGCGCGCATCGTCGCTACGCATATAGCAGGTGCCACCCGTTCGTCGGAGCATGATCTCCGCCAGAGTTTCCGATCCCGTCGAAAGCCGACAGATCGCCAGCTCGGCCAGCAGCTCTGCGTGCGTCTTTTCCAGCACGGCGGTATAGCCCGGGCGAATGTACGTTTCAGGGTCCACGTCGGACAGCGTTCTGGCAGCCGTCGAAACCATCACATATTCCTCGACCATCAGATGTTCGTAGGCGATCTCAGGCAGGTAGCGAGGCGCATAAAGCACGGCGATATCCAGATTTCCCATGCTAAGATCGCTGACCATCTGGTTTGAATAATCCGACTCGACATGGATCGAGGACTTTGGAAGGGCCTGGCATAGTGTCTCGACCCATCCGGGCAGGACCGAGCGGGTCATGCCCACCTGTGCGGCGATGCGCAAGGTGCCCTCGAAACGGTTGAACGCCCGCACGTCGTGGCGAGCTTGCGACCAGGTTGACAGCAGGGATCTGGCGTACGCTTCGAACCGCCGTCCCGCGGCTGTCGGCTCAGCGCCGGCGCGCCCGCGCTGAAAGAGCTCGGACCCGATCGCGCTCTCGAGGTTCTTGATGCGGGTGCTGATCGTCGACTGGGTCAACCCCAAGCGATCGGCGGTACGATTGAAATTTCGCGACTCGATGATGTCGAGAAAGGTTTCGATGTGATCTAGCTGCACGGGACCTCCCGATCGAAAAAGTCGATCATATTGCGCAGGATCATAAGCTTGATCAAACAATACTCAAGGCGGAAGCTGCCCTCGGTGAAATCGGCCGGCAGATCGACCAGGCTGAAGCTACGGAGCTGAGCAACGTGTTCATAGTCGACTGCGATTGTCACAATTACTGGTCAAGCGCGACCGTACTGGAGTCCTACCTTTCCGGCCTATGGAAGGACATGTTCGTTGAAGGCGAGAAGACAGGCCCCGTTGGCGCCTTCCCGCATGGCCATCGTCCCTGGTTTCATCCGCAGGACTTCTCCCGCAAGGACGTCCGTCCGAAAACAGAAGCCGACAACTATCTCATCATGAAGGAAAAACACCTCGACAAGTACAAGGTCGATGTGGCGATCCTGACCGGCGATGAGCCGATCGAGGCTTCCACCCTCGCCAATCCTTATTATGCCAGCGCCCTCGTCAGCGCCTACAATGACTACCAGATCGACCAATGGCTGCCGAAGGACGATCGCTTCATGGGCTCGATCATCATCGCGCCACAGGATCCGAAGCTCGCGGCCGCCGAGATACGCCGTCTGGGCAATCATCCGCGCATGGTTCAGGTTCTCGCTTCGCAAGGCTCCGTCAAGCCTTATGGCGATCCGTTTTACCATCCAATCTACGAGGCTTGCGCCGAGGTGGGGCTGCCCTTTGCCATACATCTGGGCGGCCATGGCGGCGTGAATTCGACCGCGATTGCTCCGGCCCCGACGACATTCTTCTGGGAGACCCATGCCATCCTGCACATGTCGGCGATTTCGCATGTCGCAAGCATGATTGCGCATGGCGTCTTCGAAAAATGGCCGGACCTCTACTTCGTGGTCATCGAATGCGGCGTCGCCTGGGTGCCGTCGGTGCTGTGGCGCCTGGACGCCGATTACAAAGCCCTACGCAAAGAGACGCCATGGCTGAAAATGCTGCCTTCCGAATACTGCCGGCGCAACATCCGCTTTTCCACGCAGCCACTGGAGCAGCCCGCAAATATTCAGCATCTCTGGTCCACTCTCGAGGCAATGGACGGAGAAAATACGCTGATGTTTGCCTCAGACTATCCGCATTGGGATTACGACGATGCCAACACGCTGCAAATCCCTCCTGCCTGGAAGAGCAAGATCATGGGGCTGAATGCGCTGGAGGTTTACAAACGCATCCCCCGCGCGCAAGCGGCGAATGCCGCCTGAGGAAGCAGACGATGCCCGAGAAGACATACATCTGCCGCGTCGACGAGATCGAAACCGGATCTCCCTTCATCGCCAAGATCCGCAGCCTTTCGGTCGGCGTTTTTCGCATCGGAGACTCATTCCACGCGCTGCTGAATGTTTGTCCGCACCGCGGCGCTCCGCTTTGCGAGGGGCCGCAATGCGGAACAACTGCACCGGTCGAAGAGGCGCAATTCATCTATCACCGCGAAAACGAGATCGTGCGCTGCGCCTGGCATGGCTGGGAATTCGACATCAAATCAGGCGCGGCCCTGGTCGATCCGTCCGTTCGCGCGCGCACATTTCCAGTAACCGTCGAAGCGGGCAGCATCTATGTGACGGCCTGATTGAGGTACGGATTCGAAGAGTAGAAGAAAGGTGATCGAAACTAACTTCACAGGTGCTTGACGAACAATAACGCGGAAAATCCGTAATGGGAGAGTCAAATGTCAGAATCTGAATACAAGCTTGGTATCGCTCAAAGCCTGATCGGTCACGGCAAGATTTCCCGCCGTGACTTCATTCATCTTGGGCTGGCCGCTGGGCTGACGGTCACCGCTGCGGACAAGCTCTTTGTCAGCACGGCCCGGGCCGAACCGCTGCAGGGCGGCTTCGCCAAGCTCGGCATGGCACATGGCGCAACGACGGATTCGATCGATCCGGCCGGCTACCCGGACACATTCACACAAACGGCATTCTCCGGCTCGATGTCCAACAGCCTCACCGAGGTCGACGCGAAAGGTAACGTCCAACCGGATCTTGCCGAGAGCTTTGAATCATCCGACGGCGCCAAAACCTGGGTCTTCAAGCTGCGCAAGGGCGCAACCTTCCACAATGGCAAGAATGTGACGGCGGACGATGTCGTGACTTCGCTGCGCTATCATATGGGCGACGAAACCAAATCGGCGGCGAAGCCGCTGCTTGAGCCCGTGGCCAGCATCAAGGCGGATGGCCCGGAGACGGTTGTCTTCACGCTGAAGAGCGGCAACGCCGATTTCCCCTACATCATGAGTGACTACCATCTGGTCATCATGCCGGCCAAGGACGGCAAGGCGGATTGGGGATCGGGCGTTCGCACCGGTGCTTTCGTGCTCGAGAATTTCCAGCCCGGCGTCTCGGCCAAACTCAAGCGCAATCCGAACTATTTCAAGAACGGCAAGCCCTATCTCGACGAGGTGGAGTTCATCGCCATCACCGATCTCGCCGCTCGCATGGCCGCGTTATCGACAGGGGAGGTGGACTATATTGGCCGCGCCGACCTCAAGACCCTCGGCATGTTGAAACGCAATCCCAAGGTGGAGATCGTCGAGGTCACCGGCTATGGCCACTATACCTTGCCGATGAATGTCACGGTTGCGCCGTTCGACAATCCAGACGTCCGAATGGCTTTGAAATGGGCGATTAACCGTCAGGAGATCGTCGACAAGATCTTTCTCGGCCACGCCACGGTGGCCAACGACAACCCGATCGCCCCGGCGATCAAATTCGCCACGAATCCGCAGCCGCAGCACAGTTTCGATCCGGAAAAATCCAAGCATTACCTGAAAAAGGCCGGAATGGAAAAGCTGAAGATGGACCTCTCGGTCGCCGATGCCGCCTTTGCCGGCGCTGTGGACGCGGCTGCCCTCATCCGCGAGACGGCAGCCCAGTGCGGCATCGACGTAAACGTCGTGCGTGAGGCCGAGGACGCCTATTGGGACAATGTCTGGCTCAAGAAACCCTGGTGCGCTTCCTATTGGAGCGGTCGCGCGACGGCCGACTGGATGTTCACGCAAGCCTTCGCCGCAGACTCCAGCTGGAACGAGTCGTTCTGGAAAAATCCCCGCTTCAACGAGTTGCTTGTCCAGGCGCGCGCCGAGACGGACGAGGCCAAGCGGGCGGCAATGTATGCCGAGATGCAGCAACTGACCCATGATGATGGCGGCAGCATCGTGCTGGTCTTCAATAATTTCGTCAGCGCCAAATCCAATAAGCTCGCACATGGCGAGGTGGCGCCGAACTGGGAGAATGATGGATTGAAGATGGCCGAACGCTGGTGGATCGCCACTGCGTGAGAGTGCGGGCCGGACCCGCGATGGCTATTAGGCTCCGGCTTGCAACCGCGTGCCCTGACTGGTGTGGCAGGGCGGCGGCAGCAACGAGAAACGCGTACCCATGAACCCCGTCGCAAGAACGGTTCTGCAGCGCCTTGGCCTCGGCCTGGTCACGCTGTTCATCGTGTCCATCATCATCTTCTCTGCGATTGCAATGCTGCCGGGCGACTTCGCCAAGGCGATGCTCGGGCAATCGGCGACACCCGAAACGGTCGTCGCCTTCCAGCGAGAAATCGGCATCGACCGTCCGCCTGTCGAGCGCTACTTCGTCTGGGTCGGGCAGATGCTCCACGGTGATTTCGGCTCTTCATTCGCGAGCCGCACCGGATACCGGCGCACCGTCGCCGAGATTATCGCCCCGCGCCTCTACAATACGATGTTCCTTGCATCGATGACCGCGCTGATAGCAGTTCCGCTGGCCCTGGGATTGGGCATCCTCGCTGCGCTCTACCGCAATGGCTGGTTCGACCGGCTGGTGAACGCAGTGACGCTGACGACCATTTCGTTCCCCGAGTTTTTCGTCGCCTATATGCTTGCCTACCTCGTCATCTCGCGCGACACGTTCATCGGATCCGAGTTCGCACAATCCCTGCCGCACTGGCTCGCGGTCTCGCTGAACTGGATACTCAATGCAGTTCCTAAGTTCCCGACATTGTCGAATGTGAACGATCAGACGCCGTTTTGGGAACATGTCTGGAGAGTAGCCTTGCCGGCGATCACTCTTACGCTCGTCATCGTGGCGCACATGATGCGAATGACACGAGCGGCGATCATCAACATGCTGGCAAGCCCATATATCGACATGGCGCGTCTCAAGGGAATGTCGCCCATGGCCATCGTACTCAGGCATGCCTTGCCCAACGCATGGGCTCCGATCGTCACGGTGGTGGCGTTCAATCTTGCTTATCTCGTCGTCGGAGTGGTCGTGGTCGAAGTGGTGTTCGTCTATCCCGGCATCGGTCAGCTGATGGTTGACGCGGTCAAATCAAGGGATGTTCCGGTGGTCCAGGCCTGCGCCCTGATTTTCGCCGCGACCTACATCCTGCTCAATCTGACCGCCGATATTATTTCCATCGCCACCAATCCAAGACTCTTGCATCCACGATGACCAGCTACGAACCCATGGCTCAGGTTCACAGGCTGAGGCGCTCGCGCGCCACCCGTGCGAAAACGGCGCTGAAGAAGGCACCCTTCAGTGCATGGTTCGGCATCCTCGTGATCCTCGGTTATGTCATCGTTGCGGTGTTCGCGCATTGGATAGCCCCATACGGCGAAACGCAGGTCTTCAGCGAAGCCTTTGCACCGTGGAGCCAGCAGTTCAAATTGGGAACCGACCAGCTCGGCCGGGACATGCTCACGCGCCTGATTTACGGTGCGCGCAACACCATCGGTATCGCCGTCGCGACCACATTGCTGTCCTTCGCGGTCGGCGTCTCGCTCGGCCTTCTTGCCGCATTGTATAGGGGATGGCTCGACCAGATACTGTCGCGTGCGGTGGACGTGTTGATGTCGATCCCAAGCCTGATCTTCGCCCTGGTGCTGCTCTCGATCTTCGGCTCGTCGATCACCAGCCTGATAATCATCATTGCGCTGCTCGATTCCACCCGCGTCTTTCGGCTCGCACGCGCCGTCGGGCTTAACGTGGCAGTGATGGAATATGTCGAGGTGGCGCGATTGCGCGGCGAAGGCCCGAAATGGATCATCGCCAAGGAAATCCTTCCCAATGTCATGCCGCCGCTGGTCGCGGAGTTCGGTTTGCGATTTTGCTTCGTATTCCTCACGATCGCGGCACTGTCCTTCCTGGGCGTCGGTATTCAGCCGCCGACCGCTGATTGGGGGTCGATGGTGCGCGAGAATGCGACCCTGATCACCTACGGTGATGTCACGCCGCTGCTGCCGGCCGGCGCGATTGCCCTCCTTACAGTCTCCGTGAATTTCGTCGTCGACTGGTTCCTGCACGCAACCAGCGGGTTGCGCGATGAAAGGTAGCGGTCCGGGCTCGCGCGAAAAAGGCAAGGATCTGCTGCAGATCCGCAACCTACATGTCGAGGGTTTCTCGGACGAGCGGTGGCATCCCATTGTCCGCGGGGTCGATCTGGCGCTGAAGCGGGGGGAGGTTCTTGGCCTGATCGGCGAGTCAGGCGCCGGCAAATCCACCATTGGCCTCGCCGCGATGGGTTACGCCAAGCCAGGCTGCCGTATTACACAGGGCTCGATCCTGTTCGACGGAATCAATCTTCTGGCACTCAGCGAAACAGGGCGGCGTCGCCTCAGAGGCTCCCGCATTGCCTATGTCGCGCAAAGCGCAGCGGCCTCTTTCAATCCGGCCCACCGACTCCTTGACCAGACTGTCGAAACAGTCGTGGCCCATGGGATTGCCAGCCGCGAGAAAGCGAACCGGAATGCCGTCGATCTCTATCGCCGTCTTCAGCTTCCAGATCCGGAGACGATCGGCTTTCGCTATCCTCATCAGGTTTCCGGCGGACAGTTGCAACGGGCAATGACCGCGATGGCGATGGCTTGCCGTCCGGACCTCATCATCTTTGACGAGCCAACGACGGCGCTCGATGTGACGACGCAGGTCGAAGTTCTCGCCTCCATTCGCAACATCGTGGAGGAATTCAACACCGCTGCAATCTATGTGACGCATGATCTGGCGGTGGTGGCGCAAATGGCGGACCGGATCATGGTTTTGCGCCATGGACTTACCGTGGAGGAGGCAGAAACGCGCCAGATGCTCGCCTCGCCCAGCCAGGAATATACCAAGACGCTCTGGGCCGTGCGCAAGCTCGCCAAGCCCGAAGTTCCGGCCGATGACTATCTGCTTACGATAGACAACGTCACGGCGGCCTACGGCCGGGCGGTTAAGGTGCTCCAGGATGTCTCCATCAACGTTCCACGTGGAAGAACAGTGGCTGTGGTCGGCGAATCCGGTTCCGGGAAATCGACGCTCGCTCGCGTTGTTACCGGCCTGCTGCCGCCGCTTTCGGGATCGATTTCCTTTGCTGGCCAGGCCCTTTCCAAGACCCTGAAGGCGCGCCCAAAAGAGATCTTGCGCCGCATACAGATGATTTATCAAATGCCCGACAACGCCCTAAATCCGCGGCAGACGGTCGAAGAAGTCATAGCTCGTCCGCTTGAATTCTACCTCGGCCTCAAGGGTGCACAGCGGGATAGGCGGATCGGCGAACTCATGCACATGGTCGAGATGAGCGAAACTTACCTGGATCGTCTGCCGGCCGAACTGTCGGGGGGTCAGAAGCAGCGCGTTTGCATCGCCCGAGCGTTGGCTGCCGATCCGGAACTCATCATCTGCGACGAAATCACGTCCGCGCTCGACCAGATTGTGCAGGAGGAAATCCTGAAGCTCTTAATGCGGCTTCAGCGCGAGCTCGGCATGAGCTACATTTTCATCACCCATGACATTGCCACCGTGCGAGCGATCGCCGACGAGATTGTGGTCATGCACCAGGGGAAAGTCGTTGAGCAGGGATTAAAGAGCGAAGTTCTCACGCCGCCGCATGCCCCCTATACCGAACGGCTTTTGTCCTCCGTGCCGGAAATGGATCCGGATTGGCTCACAAGGCTGCTCGCCAGCCGGAGGATGTGATCGTCGGGCAGAGCGTCGCGTGTCTTCCATATCGCCACCATTTTACAGCTTGGCGGTCGGCCGTACGGAACAATGCGGGGAAATTGGCGGTTCTCGCCGCACCAACTGCAGAGCCTGCTTCTCGGCAAAGCGGTCGGTTCGTTCCGTCCATCGGAACGAACCGAGCGCACTTTCCTGACGTTCTTGTGAACGCCGCAATGATCGCGGTTCGGAATTCAATCAATCTTGGGTGGGGACTCCTGCAGCGGATTTGAATCGTGATCGTCGCGCAGCCGTACCAGCAGTGCCGACCGCAGGTCCGCTGCGTCTCTTCCGGCGATCCGATCGCCGGTCGCGAGCGGGTCAGGTGCTCTTCAGGGTCCCGTTCATCCCTTCCGGATAGAAGCCACCCTTGCTGACGCCGTCCTTGTCGGTGAGATAGACGATCCGCAGCACTTCTTTCGGCGTCCTGGTGAACGCGATCGCGTCGGGCGTCGAGGGAACGAAATTGGCCTTGCCATTCACCTGGATGCCCTGGTCCTTGTCTTCCGGCCCGTCGATCTTGTCTCGTGCATCGGAGACGGCGTTGGCGGCCTTCCAGGCTTTCTCTCCCTTCCGGTATAGAGTGGAGCGCGCCATTCCCATGTGGTAGGCCTCGACCGCCAATATGCCCGCCGCGGCGGCGAGGAAGTCCTTGTTCTTCAGAAGCGTCGCAGCACCGGCATAGGCGGTGACGCCGACATCCTCGAACAGCATGCCGCCGAGAACAAAGTTCGTTTCGTTGCCAAAGGGGTCGAAGTCCCGCCCGAGGCCCGCTGCCTCCGCAACCGCTTTGAACCCAGCATCGAAATCGATGGCCGGCCTGTCGACTGCGTTCTTTGCAAGCGTCTTGCGGTAGAACCGGACATGCGCGAGTTCGTTTTCAGCAACCTCCTGCATGAATTCGCCGATGGCGGGTGTCTCGAAGGACACTTTCTTTCCGCCGACCACATCGCCGGGTTTGGAACCGGCATCGGCGGCGTCGATGCCCTTTCCGGTGGTGCCGCGAAGGTAGTATTCGGCCTCCATGTATTCCAAGTTGAGCGCAAAGCGGAAAATGTCCTCGTCCTGCAGTTCCTCCTTGGCATAGGCGCGAGAAACCGGCGCCAGGCCCGTCGTGGCGGCGAGGCTGGCTCCCAGCCCAAACTGCAATGCGCGGCGACGGGAAAGGTGGAGTGAAGGGATGGCACGTATCATGGCTTCCTCCCAAAAGCCCGCCGGCGTCACCTGTTTGGCACCTTATCGCGGGCAACGCGCCCAACTCCGCCATAGGCGAAATGTTCCTGTAAAGGTCGGACTTTGCAGGGGTTGCTCCCGGATCAATGGCTTTTTGGGCAGCGTAACGTCGGAGTTGGCATCGACTATTTGTGACCAAGCCTCGAGTCCAGACATTGAGGTGACACATTATGAGCCGGATAGGCTACGCCCGCGTCAGCACGGTCGACCAAGAACTCGAAACGCAAGTCGGCAAGCTAAGGGCCGGAGGGAAACGAGCGGGCCGTGATAACCCAGGACAGCAAGGATGGCTGGAGGGGCTTCACGCCGGAAAGGAAAATTCCTGTCGACTTGTGAGACGAGTGGGCCATCCGAGAGAAGTTGGTATTCTGGTCGATCCATCCGGCCTTGCGATTTCTCGCTTTTGCTGCGTCTATCTATGAACCGGTCTGGCCTCTTCGTCGGATCAAACACGCTGGGAAGTCACAAGGAGTATATGCACATGGCAACTGGAACCGTGAAGTGGTTCAACAGCACTAAAGGGTTTGGGTTTATCCAACCCGACGATGGCGGTCAGGACGTTTTTGTTCACATCTCCGCCGTCGAGCGCGCTGGTTTGTCGAACCTCGTTGAGGGCCAAAAGATCAACTACGACATCGAGCAGGACCGACGTACCGGCAAGTCTTCTGCTGGCAATCTCCGCAAAGCGGGTTGATTTCTCTGGCGCGCCGTGGCGAAAGCCGCAGGAGCGCGGCAAGTCGCGAATGTACTGACCGCCGTGTAAAAAAAGCGCGCGAAGCTTGGTGTGATGGAGAGACCTGGGCAGCAGATTGCTGCGACGCTTCAGAAACGATCGTGTGAACCAGGTTGTCAGGTAACGGAAGGCGGGAAGTCCCCCGCGTTTTTCGCGTTTGCGTCCTCCAGCGTAGGATGGTTGGCGACGTGGTGTTGCCCCGTGGAGCACTTTGGCTTGTTGTATCCTACAGCAATGTCATTGAAGATAGCCTGAGTTTGGCCCCACATGGACATCGCGTCGGATTTTTCCTCCCCCTTTGTAGGTTTAAGCTGCCTTCATACTTGGCCAGGCTCAACAGTCCGGCCTTTTTCTTTTTGTGTGGGCTGCGGTACATTGGTTATGATGCGCATTCGCTATGAGGCGCTCGACAAGCATTATGACCAGTCAGGATCATCCAAATGGCAAATCCTCCACGCCGACCCACAAATCCGATGTCAGCCGCTGAAGCCGCCTTCAAGCCGATCAAAAAGCCGGCGGCGCCGGTTCGCGAACCGTCGGCTGCTCCAAATATCAGAGAGCTTGTTTCGATCAGGATCGATAGGGCGGTGCTGGACCACTTCCAGGAAGATGGACCAGGCTGGCAGGATCGGATCAACGACACCTTGCGGCGCGCTATCTCCAAAGAACCGACCAATGCCGATGACAAATGATCAGACGACTACTGATCGGCACGGCGCTGATAGCGGCGACGCAGATGGAGTTGAACGGAAGTATAAGCGTAAGCGATTGCGCACCATTTGGACAACCGACAACGCGCATCCTGGAATTTTTTCATCGAGCCGCGGCCGAACCCCTCTATGCTCCGGGCGGAGACCCGAATGGCATTTCGATTCGTACACACGGCCGACATTCACCTCGACTCGCCGCTACGTTCGCTGGTGCTGCGAAACCCTGATCTTGCCGAACTCGTGGGGGACGCCAGTCGCCAGGCATTTGTCTCGATAATAGACCTCTGCCTTGCGGAACGTGTCGATGCGCTCGTCATTGCCTTATCGCGCATATCGAAACAGCTCGTTTTTCCTGACACGGTCACGATCTTCGGCGGCCGCCCCCAGTCGGTGCTGCAAACGGCCGGCGGGCTTGACGTCGCATTCCATGGATTGAGCTTCGCGAACCCAAAGGCGCCGGAAAGCCTGCTGCCCAAGTATCCGGCGGCCCGGGAAGGGGCGGTCAATGTGGGCATCATGCACACCAGCCTCGCTGGATCGCCCGGTCACGATGTCTATGCCCCTTGCAGCATCGCTGACCTGCACGGCCATGGTTTTGACTATTGGGCGCTTGGGCACATCCACGTGCGCCAAGTCCATCCTGGAGCAAGCACCGTTGTGATGACGGGAATGCCGCAGGGCAGGGACATCAACGAGGCCGGAGAGAAATCCGCCACTCTGGTCACGATACGAGAAGACCGGTCCGTCGAGATCGAGGAAAAACTGACCAGTATCGCGCAGTTCGAGCGGGCGAGCGTCGATCTGACCGGGACGGTCGAATGGTCTGAGGTCGTCGGCCGTGTCCGTTCCGCGCTCGAAGGTATCCGGGGTTCCGTCAGATCCCGCCACGTTGTGGTCCGTCTCGGACTGGCCGGGGCGTCGCCGTTGTCATGGGCGCTGATCCGCGACAGGGACCTGCTGCTGGCCGAAGCCGAGCAGGCGGCGGAGCAGACGGGCGACACATGGGTCGAAAAACTTGAGCTTGATCTCGCTCCACAGAGCGCGGAAACAGCCGATGACGTCGCCGATCCGATTTTCGAACTCGCGCAATCCATGCATGCCAATGTCAAGTCTGAGGCCTTCCGCGCCGAGGCGAGGGCGCTTGTCCAAAAGATGATTGCCGATCTGCCGCCGGACGGGCGCGACTTCGCCGGACGGGACGAAGCTGGGCTGGAACTGTTCATCGACAAGGTGCTTGCCAGCGGTGCCGACCTGGTCACGGCCCGCCTCAAAGCAGGTGGAGCGCAATGAGGCTCCGGCGCCTTGATCTTATTCGTTATGGAAAGTTCACCGACGGGACGATCGAATTCGGCCCAAGGCCGGAGTCCGGTCCCGACTTCCACATTGTGTTCGGGCTGAACGAGGCCGGCAAGTCGACCGCACTTTCCGGTTATCTGGACCTGCTGTTCGGTATCGAGGAACGCAGCCGCTACAATTTCCTGCACGAGTACAGCGCGATGCGTATAGGCGGGGTGCTCGAACTCGCCGGCACTGAGCACACATTCACGCGCACGAAGCAGCGCACCAACTCGCTGCTGAACGCAATGGAGCAACCGGTGAGCGAGGTGGCGATAGCAGCCCATCTCGCAGGTCTGTCGCGGGACGCATACGAGACCATGTTCTCGCTGGACGACGAGACGCTGGAAGCAGGCGGAAAATCAATCCTGGAGTCGCGTGGCGACCTGGGCAAGCTCCTGTTCACGGCCAGCGCCGGTCTTGGGCATGCGAGCGACATGTTGAGCGCGCTAGAGACCGAAGCGGACGGGCTCTATCGCAAGCAGGCTCACGGAACCGAACTTGCGCTGCTCAAGAAGCGCCTTGCGGAACTCAAGTCGCGCAGGGACGCGATCGACACCTTGGCCTCGACTTTTGAGAGCCTTGAGGCCGAACGTCTTGACGCGGCGGAAAAATACGACCGCAGTATTGCTGAACGATCATTGCTGTCGGCTCGGCTTGACACCATTGCCAGGTACCTTCGCGCTATGCCGATCCTCGCCGACATTCGACGCAAGGCGGCCCAGCTTGCCGAGCTGCCTGACATCGCTTCACCATTGCGGACCTGGACAGGCACCGTCACCGGATTGATCGATGACGACGCCAGCCTGAGAACGCGGCTGTCAGGGAACATCGACGACGCCGAGCGAGTGACGACGAAAATCGTGTCGGTCGATGTGGACGAGGCGATCCTGGCAATGTCCGAGCGGGTTCGGGCGCTCGCGGATCGCAAAGTGCGCCATGTCTCCGCAGGCCTTGACCTGCCAAGCCGCAGGACCGAGCTGCAGATACTCGACAGCGCCGTGGCGAATTGCCTTGCCGCCCTTGGAAGATCGTCCGAGGCAGATCCGGCTGCGCTGCTTTTGCCTGCTGCCACAGTCGGCGCTGTTCGCGCCATGCTCGAAGAGCGATCGGGAATCACCACCGGCGTACGCGTTGCCCGCAACGAATGCGCGGCGGCGCTCGATGCACTTCAGGCGGCACGCGAGCGGGTTGGGCAAGAGAGGGGGGTGCCCGAACCTGCCAGGGCAAGGCTGGCCTCGGCCTTGTCGAAAGCGCGAGCCAGCGGGCACCTAAAAGACCTCAGGATGGCCCGCGAGGCGGAGGACGCGAGCACGGTTCGATGGGAGGCGGCAATCGCTCGACTGCATCCCTGGTCCGGAGACGCCGGGGCACTGGCCAGGGTGCCCGTCCCGAGTGTCACGCAAGTTGGTGCATGGAAGGTGCGGGCAGCTGGGTTGGGAAAGGGCAGGGCTGTCCTTTGCGAACGTCTCGCCGAATACCAGGAGAGTCACGACCTGCTCTCGGCTCGCCTGGATGCGCTTCGTGCCTCGATCGATGTGCCCGACGATGAAGCCGCCGCCGCCATCCGCCGCGCCCGAGACAAGGCGTGGGCCAGGCATCGGGGCGAACTTACTGGCCAAACTGCTGACGATTTCGAGGCGCTATTGGCGCGTGACGACAGTGTTGCAGCGGTTCGGCTGGCCAACGCGCGAGAGCTCGCGGAGATCCGGACAACGCTCCGCAGCCTCACCGAAACAACAGCCGCCATCACACGTATCCGCGACCACGCTGACGCCGTTGCTCAAGCGGCTGGAAGCATGCGGCCTGGTCACACGCCGTTGTCATCCCGTCGCACCACGTCGCGTGTCGCTGCACGTGCGGGGTATGAAGAACTTAAGCCGCTCATTGAGCTGGGAGAAAAAACCGAAACGTTCGAGCAACGATTGAGCGCGGCCCGCAATGCGGCGGCCCTACAAGCATGATTAAATTGATCTGGATGGTTAGCCGTTGGATCGCGCCGGGGCAAAGCCGCGACTTCTGAGGCATAGAGAAGATTGCTATAGCTCACAATTGTTGCTATCGTGAGTTATAGCAAGGTGCCCTATCACTCATGGTATGGAATTGGGAGCAAGCGGACTGGCCGCATTTTACCTACGATAAGAAGGCGTTGGAACCGCTGGAAAGCGAGTTCCTGTTGCGATCGGGCGAGTTCCTAGGCGTCTTTCGTCATGTCGGTTCCGACGATCGCGACCAGATCCGCATCGATCTTATCAGCGAAGAGGCCTTGAAGACATCCGCGATTGAGGGGGAGTACCTCGACCGCGAGAGCCTGCAATCATCCCTGCGCCAGCAACTTGGTCTGGGCGGCGAGACCAGGCGCATTCCGCCTGCCGAGCGGGGCATCGCTGAAATGATGGCCGATGTCTACTTGCATTTTGCCGATACGCTGACGCATCGCACTCTTTACGCTTGGCATACGATGGTGATGTCGGGTGAGCGTCGTATCGAGACCATCGGCAACTACCGCCAGCATGCCGATGCCATGCAGATCGTTTCCAATCGGCTGGATAAGCCCAAAGTTCATTTCGAAACGCCGCCCTCCGCGCGGGTGAAACCCGAAATGGATGCCTTCACTACTTGGTTCAACGATACCTCACCCAAAGGCAAGACACCGCTCCCAGCGTTGACGCGTGCCGCTATCGCGCACCTTTATTTCGAGAGCATTCACCCGTTCGAGGATGGCAACGGTCGCATAGGCCGTGCCCTCTGCGAAAAGGCGCTGGCGCAAAATCTGGGTGAGCCCAGCCTCATCGCGTTGGCCTATACGATAGAGCGCCGCCGCAAGGCCTACTACGACCATCTGGAGGCCAGCAACACGAGCAACGCGGTAACAGATTGGCTGCTCTACTTCGCCAACACGATCCTCGAAGCGCAGCGCGTAACGCTCGCTCGTGTCGAATTCTCCGTCGTCAAGGCCAAGTTTCACGAACGCTACCGGGATCACTTCAACGAGCGCCAGGAAAAGGTCATCGCCCGGATGTTCCGCGCGGGCATCGACGGGTTCAAAGGGGGGCTCAGCGCCGAGAATTATATCGCCATCACGCAGGCATCGCGCGCGACGGCAACAAGAGATTTGCAGGACCTCGTTGCCAACGGTGCACTGATAAGAACCGGCGAACGGCGACACACACGTTACGCGTTGAACATTCTTGATGGCCCCACGTAAACCAGAAGAGGCAGGCTGTCAAAGAGCCTGCCTGCCTGAGCATCGAGGGGTGGCGGGCTGCAACCCGGCAGGAGGTTCGTCGATTGGGTTACACGAGACCGGAAACGCAAAAAGTCGCGCGGTGCGATGCTGATTGTCCGGTCCCGGTTGAAGCCGGTGGTATAATGTTACCTCAACGCGCGTTGGGGGAAAGAAGCGCGCGGAAGGGGCGCGCTGGCCTTCGAGTGGTAGCGAGAAACCTGAACAAACTCTTGGCAGACATCAAGGCCGGGCACATCAGCTCGGCTGCTGTATTGCGGCAAGCTTCCAGTCACCGCCGTTCTGCCGCGTAAAGGTCCACAGTTCGGTTGTCTCTGTCGGCTGATCGGCCTGGCCCTCGACAATCTTGTCACTGATGCGATCGCGGGTCACGTCGCGAGACTCGTAGCGCAAAGCAGCGGTCGCGTAGTCGCGGTCATTCTCCCGCCAGCTTTCCGCAATATCGGCCTCCAACAGGCTGACGTCCGACACGTCATTCCGGACGCCCTTTTTGGCATTATCGGCAAGTTCCTCGGACAGATAGGAAACCATCTCGGGCGTCACCAACCGGCGCAAGGCAGCATGGTCCTCGCGCCCGAATGCTTCTTGAACTTCCGTCAGCCGTTGCTGGAACGTGTCGAGGTCGGTTTTAGTGAGCGTGATCTCATCGGAAGGGCTGGCCTGGCTCGTTCCGCCAAATCCCGACCCGATGCCTGGAATGGGGAATGCTTGGACGTTGCTCGGCTCGGGCCGGGCTGCTGCGCTTCGCCCAAAGCTCCCAGCACCTCGCGAGGCACCGGCCATAGCGGGCTCTGGGTTTTGCGCCGATTGCGAGCGGAAAAAGCGAATGGCCAGCATGACCACGCCGCCGATCAGCAGCACTTGAAGGAGAAGGCCGAACATGCCGGCCAAGCCGCCGAACCCATGGCCCAAAAGAACGCCGATCAAGCCGCCGAGCAGCAGCCCCCGCATCATCGATCCACCGAGGCCGTTGAAGAAGCCTGGACGCTGGAATGCCTGCGGCTGGCGGGCCGCATTGTTCGTTGCCGCATTGGGCGTCATCGAGCGCTCGACCGGTGCGGAAGGCTGTGGCGCCGTCCTGGTCGGCGGGACCGGCTGGAAAGTGCGCATGCCGCGACTGCCGAAGCTGCCGCCACGGCGCGCATCGGCGTGATCCACAGCGACCATGGAAAATGCCAGGAACAATCCCGCAAACAAAATTGCAAACCGTCCTGAACGCGAAATCAGCATAGGCAAGTCCTCAAGTGACACTCTTTCCGCTCATATGGGGTGCGTCGATCGAAATATCAGTGAATCATCCGCCAAGAAAATTCGAACGACATGGTCGGCGGCACGCCGCTGTTCACGACGAGAATGTCGAGCGCACCAAGCAGACAATCGCCTGCTCGACCGCGCGGGCTCCTGCACCCGGCCGACCCGGCGACGGTCGCGTCAAGAGCATCGTTCGTGCAAGCCTCTTGCCATCGGTCTCTTGGCGACGACGCCGGCCCGCCTGATCTTGACATACATCTTTCTCGCATACTATCAACACCTCAGGCAAACCTGCCATACAGGTTGGCCCCCTGAACTGGAGATTGCGTGAGCACGGCGGTATCCGCAAAACATTCCGACGCAGCGAGCCTGGTCAGCAATACGATCGGCGAGATCACGCGCCATATTCGCGCGCATGAACTCGGGCCCGGCGACCGGCTGCCCAGCGAGGCCGCGCTTTCGAGACAATTGAGCGTCTCGCGCACCGTGGTTCGCGAGGCCTTCAGCTCGCTCGCCGCCATGCGGCTTATCGACCTGAGGGCAGGCAGACGGGCTACCGTCGCCGAGCTGGATTATGGCGCCATGTCGCTGGTGATCGAGCATGGCGTCCACACCGAGCAGATCACGGTGCAGCAAATCTACGACGTGCGCCGCACGATTGAGACCCGCACCGCCATGCTGGCGGCCTTGCGCAGAACAGCCGACGAAGTGGAAAGGATCAGGACGCATGCGCTCGCCATGCGCGAGAATTTCCAGCGGCCGGAACAGGTCATGGAGCACGATCTCGCCTTTCACCTCGAAATCGCCAAGGCTGCAAAGAATCCGGTTTTCAGCCTCATCGTCGGCGCGTTCGAGCGCGTATCGCGCCAGACCTGGCCGATCGGCTGGCGGAGCCGCCCTTCGGATGCCGAGCAGTTGGAGATGATCCAAATCCATATCGATCTCGCCGAAGCAATCGAGACCGGTGATCCTCAGTCCGCTCGCGACCTGATGGCGAGGCATTTTGACGAGAGCGTCAAGGCCCTGCTGGCGGCTGGCATCGCCTGAGGAGCGGGGTGCGCGATGAAGATCACGAAACTGGAAACGCTGCGGCTCAAGGAGCGGCCGAACCTTCTCTGGGTCCTGGTTCACACGGACGAAGGCCTCGTTGGGCTGGGCGAGACCTTCTTCATGGCCGAAACCGTCGAGACCTATCTGCACGAATATGTCGCGCCGTGCGTGATCGGGCGCAACCCCTTGCAGATCGACCTGCTTGCCGCCGATCTCGTCGGCTATCTCGGTTTCCGATCGACGGGCGCGGAAGTCAGGGGCAACTCCGCTTTCGATATCGCACTGTGGGATCTGTTCGGAAAGGCGACGGGTCAGCCGATCGCACAACTCCTCGGCGGTTTCACCCGGCACGAGATCAGGACCTACAACACCTGTGCCGGTACCGAATACATCAAGAAGACCACCGGCCAGACGACGGCCAATTACGGGCTCGATAAGCCCGGCGACGCCTATGATGATCTGAACGGCTTCCTTCACCGCGCCGACGAACTGGCGCATTCGTTGTTGGAGGAAGGCATCACGGCCATGAAGATCTGGCCCTTCGACATGGCCGCCGAGAAAACGCGCGGCTTGTATATTTCGCAGCCTGATTTGAGTTCCGCGCTGGCGCCATTCGAGAAAATCCGCAATGCGGTCGGCGA
Source organism: Mesorhizobium sp. M1399 (assembly GCF_040317735.1). Taxonomy (NCBI): domain Bacteria; kingdom Pseudomonadati; phylum Pseudomonadota; class Alphaproteobacteria; order Hyphomicrobiales; family Phyllobacteriaceae; genus Mesorhizobium; species Mesorhizobium sp. M1399. The sequence continues at coordinate 75,758 of NZ_JAMYKZ010000019.1, read as the reverse complement.
CAAGATGGACATCATGGTTGAATTCCATTCAATGTGGCAGCTGCTGCCGGCCATGCAGATCGCCCGCGAGCTTGCCCCCTACAAGACCTTCTGGCACGAAGATCCGATCAGGATGGACAGCCTGTCCAGCCTGAAACGCTATGCCGAGGCTTCGCTGGCGCCGATATCGGCTTCGGAGACGCTCGGTTCCCGGTGGGCCTTCCGTGACCTTCTCGAGACCGGGGCGGCCGGCGTCATTATGCTCGATATCAGCTGGTGCGGCGGGCTCTCGGAGGCGCGCAAGATCGCTGCCATGGCTGAAGCATGGCACCTGCCGGTCGCGCCACACGACTGCACCGGTCCAGTTGTGCTCGGCGCATCGACCCACCTGGCGCTCAATGCGCCGAACGCGCTCGTCCAGGAGAGTGTCAGGGCCTTCTACAAGACCTGGTACCGCGACCTTGTGACCGCTTTGCCGCAGGTGAAGAACGGCATGATCACCGTGCCTTCCGGACCGGGCCTCGGCATGGAACTGAACCCGGAGATCGATCGCGCCTTCACGGCGCTTCGACGGGTGACCGACGCATCGACTCTCTGAAAATGAACCTGAAGCAGCTTTCTACGGAGGAGGAGAACCATGAAGAAGCTACTTATCTCGGCAGCCTTGGGAGCAGTACTGGCTGGAGGCTCGGCAATCGGCTCACGCGCGCAGGAGCCGATGAAAATCGTCTTCACACATCATTCGTCGGCGTCAAACCCGTTCTGGCAAGCTGTGAAGAAGGGGTTTGACGACGCCTGCGCCAAGATCCAGGCCAATTGCCAGATGGTCTTCACGCAGACCGAAGGCTCGATCGAGCAACAATCGGCCAACATGCAGGCGGCGCTCGCGGCAAACCCGGACGCGCTGATCACCTCGATCGTCGACAACAATGCCTTCGACCAGATCATCGCCGACGCCCGCGCTGCCGGCGTCACGGTCATCGCATCCAATGTCGACGACACCGAGGGAGCCGCCGGCAATGCCCGCCAGGCTTTCATCGGCCAGGGCTTCATTCCCGCCGGCTACGAACTCGGCAAGAAGATGTCCGAGTTCTTCCCCAAGGAAGGCAAGATCAGGGCCCTCGTCGGCGTCTCCGCGCCCGGTCAGAACTGGTCGGAACAGCGCGCTGCCGGCGTCATGAAGTTTCTTGAGGAATACAAGGCCGCGAATGGCGGACGCGAAGTGGTCATTGAACGGCTCGACACCGGCACAGATGGCGCCGTCGTCGCCGATCGTGTTGGCGCCTATCTGTCTGCCCACCCGGACACCACGGTGTATTTCGACACCGGCCTTTGGCATGCCTACGTCGCCCAGGTACTGATCGATCGCGGCATCGAGCCGGGCAAGGTGCTGATGGGCGGCTTTGATATCGTCTCGGAAGTCCTGCAACAGATGGAAGCGGGTTATATCCAGGTCCAGGTCGACCAGCAGCCCTACATGCAGGGCTTCATGCCGGTGATGGAAGCCTATCTCGCCAAGAACGTCGGTCTGCTGCCGGCAGACATCGACACCGGCAAGGGCATCATCGTCAAGGAAGACGTGCCAAAGCTCAAGGAACTGGCCGCAAAGGGCGTGCGGTAGGCACGAAGCCGGCGTCCTCTCCTCGTTCTTACGGGGAGAGGTCGGCTGGACAAGGGGGAGGGCCAGGCAACACGGTCTTGGGCGTTGGCTCCGTCCCCATCCTCCAGCGGCATCTTCCCCGTCAAGGGCGGTAGAAGACAGACTGCCGCCATCCCCTTTGCCGATGCGATAACCAGCGGAAACGATCCCGAGCCGGAGCGAATGATGAAGCGTTTGATGAAGATTTATCTGGAGAAGCCGGAGCTTGCGGCGGTCGTGTTCCTGCTCCTGCTCCTCATCGTCTTTCAGATTCGCTCGAACGGCGTATTTTTGAACACACAGAACCTTCGCGGAATGCTTGGGCTGCTGCCCGAAATGGGGCTGGTCGCGATCGGCGTGACCCTGCTGATGATATGCGGTGAGTTTGATCTTTCGGTGGGCTCGGTCTTTGCGCTGACCCCGATGACCATGGCGGTGATGCTCGCGGCAGGCGTTCCGTTCGCGCCGGCCTTTGCCGCCGGCCTCGCGATCGCTGCCCTCATCGGCTTTTTCAACGGGTTCATAACGATTCGTTTCGCGATACCAAGCTTCATCACCACGCTTGGTATGCTGTTCATCGCGCGTTCGCTGACGGTGGTAATCTCCGGCGGCTTCCCTCCTGTCATACCAGCTAACGCTCTGCCCAAATGGCTGTTTACGGTCTATGTGGGACCGGGCGACCTCTTTCGCATGTCGTTCTTCTGGTTTCTCGCCGTGGCAATCCTGGTGACCGTGCTCCTGTCGCACACGAATTTCGGCAACTGGGTGCGCGCCACCGGCGGCTTTCTGCCCGCCGCGCAATCGATGGGCATCCCGACGGCCCGGGTGAAGGTCGCCTGCTTCATGATCTGTTCGGTGCTCGCCGGCTTTGCCGGTACCATTCAGGTGATGCGGCTCGGCGCCCCGCTGCCGTCGATCGGCGAGGGGCTGGAGCTGCAGGCCGTGTCGGCTGCCGTCATCGGTGGCGCCTCGTTGACTGGTGGCATCGGCACCATCTTCGGCGGCATCATCGGGGCTGCCCTTATCCGCGTCATCGACAACGGACTGGTGCTGAGCCAGGTTGACGCCAACTGGTTCAAGATGGCGATCGGCTTTCTGACTATCTTCGCGGTCGTCATGAACGCATGGCTTCGAAAGCGGGGCAGGGCAATGAAGGTGGAGACCTGATCATGGCGGCCCCCATCATCGCGATCAAGGGACTCCAGAAATGGTATTCCGGCGTCCACGCCTTGAAAAACGTTACGCTGGATATCTATCCCGACGAGGCACTGGGCCTCGTCGGCGACAATGGCGCCGGCAAATCGACGCTGATCAACATCCTCTCAGGCACCCAAAAGCCCGATGGCGGCGAGATCAGGATCGAAGGTGAACCGGTCCGCTTCTCTAACCCGCGCGACGCCATGGAACGCGGCATCGAGACGATCTACCAGTACAATTCCATGGTCCCGACCATGACCATCGCCCGCAACGTTTTCATCGGACGCGAGCCGGTGAAGGGTTCGGTTTTCGGTATCGGCATCCTGGACCAGAAGCGCATGCGTGACGAAAGCGTCAAGGCGATCGCCGACGTCGACCTGCATCTGCGGTCGCCCGACGCGCTGGTCGGCGAACTGTCGGGCGGCCAGCGCCAAGGCGTGGCGATCGCCCGGGCCATGCACTTCAAGTCGAAAGTCATGATTCTCGACGAGCCAACCAACCATCTCTCGGTGAAGGAAACGCGAAAGGTGATCGGCTTCGTTCGTGGCCTCAAGGCCCAGAACATCACTAGCGTCTTCATCAGCCACAACATGCATCATGTTTTCGAATGCTGTGACCGGGTCGTGGCGATGGCGCGCGGAGAGATCGTTCTGGACAAGCCGATCGGCGAGACTTCGATCGAGGAAATCCACGAGGTGCTGTGACGTGAAGAAGCAATCACTCGCGAGCCACTCTGCTGGTGGAGATCAGTCTGCGCTACGGCTTTTCCGTAAGGATCGCCTCAGCGGTTTTCTCGTCGGTGATCAGCACATCGACGACACCCAAGCGCAACACGGCGCGCAGCACCGGAACCTTGTCGAGGCCGCCGGAGGGCAGGATCACAGTGTCGACGTCGCGCAGATGTTCGGGGGCGAGGCCGATGACGCGACTGTTTAGCGGGTGATCGACCAGTTGTCCGTCGGCGCCGATCCAGTGGCCGCAAATATCGCCGACAGCTCCGGCTTGGCGGAGCGATCTGAGATCATCGTCCCCTACCAGTCCGATCCGAAAGATGGTGGCGTCCTTGTGCACCGCGCCTACCGAAACGAAAGCGGCGTCAACGTCGCGGGCATGGGTGAAAGCATCTTCCAGAATTGACTGGCGCATAAGCAGATCGCGTGTGGCCTCGGTATCCGTGAACACCGGTGCTGCGATGTAGAAGCATTCCGCGTCGAAGAGCGCCGCGAGCCGGGAAGCGATCTCGTAGATGTTGATCGCCGATCCACGTGTGAGCCCGCCAAGCAGGGAAACGATCGACATTCCTTTGACCGGGCGCACGGTCACCGACCGCAGACTGAGCTGGAGCGTCCGCCCCCATCCCACGCCCACCGATATCCCGTCACGGATTCTAAGCGACAGGGCTTCGCCGGCGGCGGCTGCGATGACCTGTGGCACCAGAGCAGGATCCGGCGGTGTCGGGACCACGATTGGATCCGAGACACCATAGGCGTCCCGCAGCCGGTTCTCCAACTCGATGCAGTTCGCCACCTTGGAATTGATGCGAATCTGAACGATCCCCCGCTGGCGCGCATGCGCCAGCATCCGGTTGACGCGAAGGCGGGTCAGGCCAAGAGACTTGGCGATTTGCGCCTGGGTGAGGTCACCGACATAAGCAAGCCAGGCGGCGCGCACGAGCAGCCCTTCCTCGCGATCGGCCGTGACGGAACTCGTTACGGCTTGGCGGCCGTCGCGTTTCTTTCGTGCTGGTTTCTCCATCAGATCATCCTGTCCACTCCGCGGCAGCGGGTTCAGAGCGGGCTCGGCCGAGCCATGTGCTCATCGATATGAGGCATCAATCGAGTTTCCCCGGCTCCGCTAGCCTCGATGATAGCGGTCGAAGGACAAAACCAGCGGAGCATCATGGCAAATCGCGTCGATGATGGCAGTCGTCAGCGGCAGGCGATCATGGGGAAGTACACCCCGGCCCATCATATTCTTCAAAGCCTGACCAAGGTCCAGCGCCAGTTGCGCCCCCTCAACCGTGTCCGAACTCATATGTTCGCGCTTCGCCACGGAATAGGGCAGGCCGCGGCCGAGCAGGCGTCCCATGCGACCGTTACGGCCCGCCTGGCAGGTCACATAAAGATCGCCGGAGCCGGCCAGCCCCAGCCCTGTTTCGATTTTTCCACCCAGAGCTTCGACCAGAATCGCCATCTCGGCGAGGGACTGCGAGAAAAGCGACGAGGCAAGGTTGTGCATGAGCGCACCGTTGGGCGCCTTGCCGTCTCGCTCAAGCAGCCCGACGGGAGCCCCAACGGCGAGTGTATAGAAGTTCTTGAAAGCGGCGCAGATCTCGACGCCAATGAGATCGGATGATGGTCGCGCATGATAGAAAGGCGCGCGCAGGATGCGTGACGCCGCGGCCAGCTGGTCGGGATCGTGCCCAGCCACGATCACGGAGGTATCGCGCTGTGCGGCCAGTTCGCCGGCAATGCAAGGTCCGCCGACGGCCATCACCGAGATCGACAAGCCAGTACGTTGCTCAATCTCGCGGGCAAGCAGATGCGGCAGGATTTCGATGCCTTCGTCGCTCGCGGCGAGTCCTTTCGTAATCATAAGTATCGGCATGGGCGACTTGATGCTTTCAGCAATGCGGTCGATCGCCCAAGGAACGCCGGCCGACGAGACGCCGAGTACAAGCAGGTCGGCTCCATCGTTCATCGCCGTCCCGAATTCGGTCCAGGAACAGGCGGCTACCGCGTCAGGCAGAGTGATGTTGAGGCGAGGGTGATGACCTGTGTCGGCCACAGAGCTGACGATCTCCTCGTCGAGATGGGTGCCGACAAGAGTGATGCGGTTACCCGCGTGAGCGGCCGGAAGCGTCATCGCAGAGCCCATGACGCCAGCGCCGAGGATAATGATCTTCGCCATTCAGCTTCTTTCCTTGTCCAGCCGCTCGCCGCTGCCTTGGTCGAACAGGTGGATTCGCTCAGGCGCTGGCTCCAGGTGGATCACAGCTCCAGGAGAGAGCTCCATGCGGTCATGCAGCACCGAGCAGATCGCAATGTTGCCCATGGCGGCAAAGATATGGATTTCGGGGCCAGTCGGCTCGACAACCGTAATTCTCGCCGGGATGCCGCGCCCGTCTGCCACAGGTCGAAGATGTTCGGGCCGAATGCCATAGATCACCTTTTGGCCGGGCCGGACCGCAGCCTCTGGCGGAAGCGGGAGGGATAGCTCGTCGGTCCGCACCACCCAGGCGTCGCGCTCGGAAGCCACCTCGCCATGGAACATGTTCATTGCGGGCGAGCCGATGAAGGAGGCGACGAAGAGGTTTGCCGGGCGATCGTAGACATCAAGCGGGCGCCCGATCTGCTCGATCTGGCCGTCGCGCATGATGACGATGACATCGGCCATGGTCATGGCCTCGATTTGGTCATGCGTGACATACACGGTGGTGGTCTTCAGCCGCTGGTGGAGCTCCTTGATTTCCGTGCGCATTTGCACGCGCAGCTTGGCGTCGAGGTTGGACAGCGGCTCGTCGAACAGGAAGACAGTTGGGTCTCGCACGATAGCGCGACCCATGGCGACGCGTTGCCGCTGGCCGCCCGAAAGCTGGCGGGGATACCGTTCCAGATAAGGGGTCAGATTGAGGATCGATGCCGCCCATCCGACCTTCTGTTTGATTTCTTCGTTGGGGCGTTTCTTCAACTGCATGGAAAACGCCATGTTGTCGAAGACGGTCATATGCGCGTAAAGCGCGTAATTCTGGAAGACCATCGCGATATTGCGGTCTTTGGGATGAAGTGTGTTGACGACCCTGTCTCCTATCGTGATCTCACCGGACGTGATGGGCTCGAGACCGGCTATCATGCGCAACAGTGTGGACTTGCCGCACCCGGACGGCCCCAACAGAACGACGAACTGGCCATCCTCGATCGAGAGATCGAGTCCATCGATAATCGAGAGGGCGCCATAGTCTTTCTTTATGTTGCTGATGGTGACAGACGCCATAAATTGTTATCCTTCGATTGCCCTTGCCGGTTGGGTTCAACTTTCGCCATGCGAGTCATTGGCGACGGTCGGATGCGGTCTCACCATTCGCTCTCCAGAAACTCCTCCAGCAGCCCTGCATCGGCGGCCAGATTGACAAAGGACCATCGGCCACGGATTTCCCGCGAATAGCGAATGGCATCGTGCCAAAGCGCGCGCGGCAGGCCTAGTTCCGCGCCGGTGACCGGCCCCCCCGCAGCCTTGAGTGCTGCCTCCATGCGGGCGACCGGCATCGCCATCGGCCGAACCTCCTGGCGCAGCGCCGGCCAGATTTCCGCAAGCCTGCGGTTGAAGATTTCCGTCTGGCGGACGTCGAGAGCCGTCTTCCTCATCTCGGCAATGCAAAGTGGTCCGAGCTGCGCGCCATAGCGGGCCAGCATCGCCGCCTCGTCGATGGCGGTCGGCTTCACCTGCGGCGGTTCGTCCATGTCGAGCAGCCGCGCTTGCAGACGCGCCATGACCATCGACGCAACCCCCACCTGCTGACCGTGCGTGGTGCCGGGATGATGGTCTTGCGCGAACATGTCGACCCAATGGGAAATCTGGTGCTCTCCCATGGATCCAGGATGGGAAACGCCGGCGAAGCACACACCCATCGAGCACAGCGTTAGGACGCGCTGGAGATGCCCGACGGCGGTGATGTCGTGCCTGGCAAGGCCAGGCGCATTGGCCAGCATCGGCTCCTCATCGCCCGCCTGCAGCAGGTAGGGCACGGCAGAATAGTAGGTGTCGAACAGCCGATGCGAAGCCCACCAATCGATCTGGGCGGTGGGACGACAGAGGCTGTCGCCAAGCCCGGCGGCGCTGAGCCAGGCGGGTGCTGCAGCCGACACGCCAAGGTCCAGGAAGATGCCCCGCGGCGCGTGCGAGGGCAGCGAGATCTTGAGCCCGGAGGCCAAGGTCACCGATGCTGTCGAGGCGCCGTAGCCATTCATCGAGGCGGCCGTGCCGAAGACGGCATAGGGCCGCTCGTCGAGGAAGGTTGCATGCTTGCAGCTGTCGTTGAGGACGCCGGACCCGACGGCGACGACCCCGTCGGCATGACGCGTCTTCTCTCTGACCATCTGGATCGTTGCCTCATCGCAGTCGAGTCCGTCAGGCAGCACGATTTCGTCGATGTTGGCGATGGCACGCAGCGCCTTCGCGACGCGCCGGCCCATCACATCGACGGTGTTGATATCGGACACAACTGCGATGCGGCTGCCTAGCGCCAGGGGCGCAACGAGATCCGCCTCGCGGCCCTCCGTCGTCTCCAGCAATTCGATCGTCTGGAACGGCAGGATCGTGGCCGCGCCGGTCTTGGGATCTGTCCAGCGTCCCGCGACAACGTCCTCGATCAACGCGTTCCAGTTGGTCGTTTCAGCCATGATCGGTCCCCATGAAGGCCGCGAGGCGCTGGTTCCAGGCTGAAAGCGTTGGCCAAAGATCGGCATGGATCGCAAGAAGTTCGGCGTAGAGCTCGGCCCGTCTCGTGTCCGGTTCGAAGGTTTTGGCCGGCTCGCTGGCCATTGCCAAGGACGCTTCGGCGATGGTGGAAAACCAGCCCACGCCCTTTGCCGCCGCCATCGCCGCGCCAAGCGAGGAGGCTTCCACCGTCGTCGAACGCTTTATGGGACGATCGAGTGCATCCGCCAGAATTTGCATCCACAGGTCGGACTTCGCTCCTCCACCGATGGCTATGAACTGGTCGATGGTCTGGGCGGCAGCCGCAGCGGCCCGCTGACTTGTCGCGGCCTGATGCAGCGCTATGCCTTCCAGCACGGCGCGATAGATGTCGCCGCGGCGGCTGGAGCCGGATAGCCCGGCAATCACACCACGGGCCGCGCTATCCCAGTGCGGGTCCATGACGCCCTGCCAGTAGGGCAGGAGCATTATGCCGCCTGCGCCGATCGGGCTCGCAGCGGCTTCGGCCTCGAGCGCCTCCAGAGCATCGCTTGCGCCATGCAGATCGACGCCAAGCATTTCGCGCGCCATCCAGTCGACGAGAAAAGTGCCGGCGCGAAGGCACGTCTCATAGATATAGCCGTCATCGGCGACCGCCGTCTCGGTGCGGAAGGCCTGGTCGTGGACGTAGTCCGTGCCGAAGCTGCCGGAGACGACCGCCGTGCCGAGGTTGATGTAAGCGCATCGCGGCTGCAACACACCAGCGCCCGTTCCGGCGCATTGACCGTCGCCGCCGCCGGCGACGATCGGCGTGCCCTCGCGCAGGCCGGTCGAAATGGCCGCTTCCGAAGTCAGTTGGCCCAGAACGGTGCCGGGCCTTGCCAGGTCCGGCATCATGCGCCGGGCGATGCCCGCTGCGGCGAGTATTTCGTTCGACCAGTCCATAGCTCGCATATCGAGTATGCCCATCGGGTCGGCGGATGCGGTGGACGTCACCCACCGGCCGCTCAAGCGAAAGACCAGATAACCGTGGACTTCGGCCATTCGCTCCACGCGGGCAAAAATCTCGGGCTCTTCCTCGCGAAACCAGATCATGCGGTAAAGGCAAGGAATGACGTCCAGCGGCTTGCCGGATATTGCGTGGACGCGTGCCGCGCCGAAGCTCTCGCCGAAGCGGCGTGCTTTCCGCCGGGCGCGCTCATCGAGCCAGAGCGTTGCCGGCCCGACGGCTTGGCCCTGCTCGTCGAAAAGGCCGAAGCTCTCGCGTTGGTTGGCAATCGCAAGGGCGGCAATGCGTGCGGGCGAAACTGTTGCCGCGACAGAACGAAGCGCCGTGACCGTCGAGGCCCACCATTCGGCCGGATCCTGCTCGAAATAGCCCGAACGCGGGTTGGACATTGCAAGCGGTGCACGACCTTCAGCCACGGCCAGACCACTGCGGTCCCAGGCGATCGCCTTGGTTGCCGAGGTCGAGGAATCGATGCCGATGACGAGATCCGGAACCATTGCCGCCACATTGCCAAACGGCGAGGGCGGCCGAAGCCGCCTTCGCCCAAATCACCGACTAGCCGCTAAAGACCGGCATCCTTGACTTTGCCGTCGACAATGCCGGCAATGGCATCCAGGCATGCCTTGGCATCGCCGCCATAGTCCTGGCCCGTAAGCAATTTGCCGAGTTCAACCGGGATGTCGTTGTTCGACAGATCCGCCCAGATCGGCATGTCCGGCTCCGATCCCATCTGGTTGTCGATAGTGTATTTGATCGCCTCGAAATGGCGTGTCGTTCCGGGCCCGACAACGGCCTTCGCCTTGACCCGAGGATCTGTAAAAGAGGAATTGCGCATCGGCGAGGCGCCGCCGCCGAGCGTCGATACCCGCGCCATCACATCCTTCGAGCAGACCCACTGCATGAACAGCCATGCTGCTTCCTTGTTCTTGGAATATTGCGACAGCGAGATCGTCGAGCCACCTTGGTGGCCGACGGCCGGGATTTCGTTGAAGCCGCAATCGGCGGCGGCGCGGCGGCCAGGAACCTCCTTGGGCGCGGGCAGGGCCTCGAACAGGCCTTTGACCTTGGAATCGTTGGCGTCGAAGCCGGGGAAATCTTCGCCCCAGGTGATTGCCATGGCGGCCTGACCCTGTGTCAACGCCTGTCCCTGACCGTCCCAGGTCCAAGTCGTCGCCGAGGGCGGCGAGTTTTTGACCAGCTCCTGATAGAATTGCAGTCCGGCCACGCCGCGCTCGTCATTGCCGACAAACTTCTTGTCCTTGTTGAAGATCGAACCGCCATGGCCCCACAATGCGAAGGTCCAGTCGCATTCCAGCGAATAGTGGCCGGACTTCGCCTGGCACGCTGTGCCGAAGATGCCGTTGCTTTTTTCTGCCTCTGTGAGCGCCTGCACGGCCTTGAGATAGGCGTCGAGGTCTGTCGGCAGCGCGATATTGTGTTTATCGAAAAGATCCTTGCGGTACATCAGGATGAAGATCGGAATATCGAATGGAATTCCGCACTGTTTGCCGTTGTACATGGCAATGCCGTCGACCAGCGGCTTGGAGAAATCGTCCCAGTCGAAGTTGGGCATCGCCAGTTCTTTGTTCTGGTCATAATATTCGCGCGGATCGACGACATCTTGTGCAAATGTCGCCATCCAGGACTGGTCGAGATAGTAGACGTCGTAGGTGCCCAGCTGGCCCTGTACGTCTTGCGTAGCTTTGGCGAGAACCTGCTCCAGCGGCACGATCTCGACTTCCACCTCAATGCCGGTTGCCTTGGTGAATTCACCCGCGACAAGCTGGTTGGCCACGATCGTTGGCGGCGTCGCTTCCGAAGTGTAGCGGATTTTGGTGCCGGCGTATGGTTTGCCGACGTCGGCCAGCCACTTCAGCATATCGGCGTCCTGGGCGCGGGCTTCTTCAACCCCGAGGCCCAGCATCCCCCGATTGGTGCGGCCACCACCTAGCATAGCCGATCCGAAGGCAGAAAAGCCGACACCTGCGAGCGCCATCTTCCTCATGAAGTCGCGTTTGGTTATTCGGCGCGCCGTAAAGTCATTGCAGGTATCGGTGACGAATGTCTTCTTGTCGTGTTCACTGAAGCTCATGATCGTTCCTCCGTTGCGGTTTTGTCGTCGTTGTTCTCGTCTGCGCCTCACTCCTTCAGGGACCCGAGGGTGAGGCCGCGGACCAGATGCCGTTGAACCAGCAGGATAAAGATGAAGCTGGGTATGATCGCGGACGTGCCGAGCGCTGTGATGTAGCCCCACTCGGTCGCGGTCGAGGTGACAAAGGTCGAGATCTTCACCGGCACAGTGCGGATCGACGTTGTCAGGAACAGTGAGAGCAGGAACTCGGTCCACGAAAAAATGAAACACAGCACGGCCGTCGCAGCGATGCCGCCCTTGACCATGGGAAGGACCACGCGTCGGAACGTCTGCCAGCGCGTCGCGCCGTCAATCAGCGCCGCTTCATCAACCTCGCGCGGAACATCGTCGAAGAACGACTTCAAAAGCAAAACCGCCAGCGGCAGGTTGATCAAACTGTGAACAAGGATGAGCCCCGTATAGGTATCGCGCAAGCCGAGATCCCGGAACATGAAAACGATCGGAATGACGATCGCGATTGGCGGCATGAAGCGCTGCGAGAGAATCCAGAACAGGAAGGACTGCTGGCCGCTGAACTGCATTCGCGACAGGCAATAGGCGGCCAGAGTGGCCAGCAGCAGCGTCAGCGCCGTCGATCCGACGGCTATGACGGCGCTGTCGAGCAGCGACTGGCGGGAATCGTAGGAGCTGGCGCCACCCTTGATGACCCCGGCCGCCTCGCCGCCCTGTTCCATGCCGATGTCGACGCGCGAAACGCCAAGCAAGGTCACACGGTAATTGTCCGGCGTCGGCGTGAAATCGACGTAGACCGGTCCGCTGCGGTCGAAGATCGCCGAATAGGGTTTGATGGACGACAGCGCCCACCACGCGATCGGGAACATGAAAATCGCCACCACCAGGACGGCGAGCACGTCACGGGCGATGGTTTGGGCGCGCGACGGTTCCATCAGAACCTCACCTTGAACAGCCTGACGAACAGGTTCGACACGACGATCAAGACGACGAGCACGATCAGCGACAGGGTCGCCGCATAGGGAAAGTCTCCGGTGAAGTAGATACGGCCAGCGTAGAATGAAAGCGTCTCGGTGGCCGTGCCAGGCCCGCCGGCGGTGATGATGTAGACGTAGTCGTAGATGCGAAAGAGATCGACGCCGCGGATCAGCACCGCGACCGCTATCACCTTGCGCAGCATCGGCAATGTGAGCCGCAAGAACGTCTGGATGCCGCTGGCGCCGTCGATCGCCGCGGCTTCGAAAGGTTCCTTCGGCAGCGCCCTGAGCCCTGCCAGGATGATGAGCACCATGAACGGCGTCCATTGCCATATGTCTGCCAGCAGGATCGCCGCCAATGCGGTTCCGGGCTGCGTCAGGATCGGCTGCGCCGGCGAGATCAGGTCGACGGCATAGAGGTAGAACGACAGGACGCCGAAAGAGCCGTCCTGCATCAGCAGGAACATCATTCCGGTCACCGCAGGCGGCACCACCAGCGGCAGTGTCATCAGCGCCCGCAGCACCCCGTAACCTTTGCGATCGGTGTCAAGCAGAAGCGCGATGAGGATGCCGAGCGCAAGCTGAACCGCAAGCGCGACGAAGGTGTAGATCAGCGTGGTTTCCAGCGAATACCACATACGCGCATCCGAGAAGGCGCGCGTCCACTGGTGGAGCCCGGCGAAGTCAAGCTGCCGGGAGACGACATTGCGTTTGTGAAACGATAGCCAGACCGAATAGGCGAGGGGATAGATGCCGAAAACGAGAAGCATCACCGTGATCGGCGCGAGCCAGGGGAAAGGATGCTCGGCCGTCATGAACCGGGGTAGCGCCCACCTGGAGGTCGGCCGCGTGAGGGCTGCGCTGCTCACGCGCAAGTCTCCGCTCGGTGACCGAGATGCATCGGCCTTCTCCCTATCGGCCAGATTGTGCCAACTTGAACTTTTGTAAGTTTGTTGTGCCTTTTGTTAAGAACGTGTCGGACGACCGCCAATTTGTCAAGTGTCGGTTCCATCAGCGCTCAAGGGATTTGCTCGTGGTCCCCGAGGATGCGGTCATGGCCGGGCATGGAGTTGTTTTTGAAGGGAACGCGGCAGTAAATGCCGTGTAGCAGCATCGAAAGCGCTCAGGGCCGCCGCCAACTTTAGCAGCCCAAGGAAAGCTACAGAATCATCGAGGAGATCGGGAGGACAGCCCGGGGTTTTTGGAACTCCTCCAGGCCCATCATTGTCGTTATTTATCAATGGTTTAGCGCTATATTTTGGCTCAGTTAGCCAAGTCCGTAGCTGGCGAACCTTCGAGTAGCGCATTGATATTGTTGATTTATGGTGGGCTTCCGAGGACCGCCGGTCGATTTGCTGCGCAAATGGGAGACATAAACGGAATCGACGCGCGTTTCAGTTGAGGAGAAGCTGATCTTCCTACGGGTTGCCGCTATCGTCGGTACATGCGCAACGTTGCGTCGGGGCGATCAGTGGCTCCAGTCGGCATGAAGCCAGCCAGCAGCGCAAACAATGCGGTCAATCAAATCGCACCAAAATCATCTGTACATACATCGGCTACTCGGGTTTCTCCTCAAGCTTTTCATCTCCGAAAGAATTGTCTCCCAGGTGCGGCTCGATATCCGAAGCTTGGCGATTCTATCCCGCATCCTTATCACGTCCGCACCCTCAGCGCCTGCTCCAGCCTGTCGGCAATCTGGGTGACGATATAGGCAATCACCATGTAGATCACGACGGCAATCACGAAGGCTTCTAGGTAGTAGTAGTTCAGCGCGGCGGTCAATTGGGACTGGGCGAAGATATCGACAACCTCGATGGCGAACCCGAGGGAAAGCGCCTTCATGATGACCATCATCGAGGTTGTCAGGTCGGGAATTGCGGTGAGGGCCACCTGGGGAAATAGGATCCGTCGGAACAGTTGGCCGCTTGTATAGCCGAGCGAATGGGCGGCGTCCGACTGACCGGTGTCGAAGGCGTTCAGGGCTCCTTTGATGATTTCCGCTTGGAACGCCGCAACGCAGCCGGTGACTGCAATGACAAGGATTACCCAGTTGGGCGTTTCGTGGGCGTTGAAGTTGATCGCGAGCAACGAGAGCAGGAACTGGAATGCCGGGGGCAGACCGAAATAGGCGAGGAAAATCACGATCACCATCGGAACGCCTTTGAAGACGACCTTATAGGCCATGATGAGCTGTCGCAGCACGGGGATCCGCCTATGTTCGACGAGCGCAAAAAGGCTGCCGACGATCGTGGACAGGATGAAAATCGTGAAAGCCATGCCGAGCGTCACGGGTACGGCGCCCAGAATTTCCTGCGAGTCCTGGAGCAGAATATCGGTATCAAACATGGTCGGATTACCCCTTACGTCACACGCTCGCGACGGCCGCGTTCTTGAGCTGAGCTGTTGTCGTCGCCTCTGGCGCTTGCATTGGCGAGCGAAGCTCGAAGAAGCGCACGATGAGCCACGCGACGAGGCACATCAGCGAATAGATAACCGCCAGCACGAGGTACGTTTCGAACTGGTACTGGTTATAGTCGCGCTCCATGATCAAGTGCGCGGTCGCCATCACATCCGCTGCCCCGATGTACATGACCAGCGCAACGTTATGGATCAGGTAGATGATGGCGTTTCCATAGCCCGGCAATGCGAAGTGCACCGCTTGCGGGCCGACTACGCGGGTGATCTTCTGTCGGAAGGTATATCCCAGACTGTCGGCCGCATCATGCTGGCCGCGATCGACGGCCAGGTATGCAGGTCGCATGACTTCCGACAGATACCCTCCATGATAGAGGCTCAGCCCCACCATCGCAGCGATCGTTGCAGAAATAAAATCCTCGGCGCCGAACAGGATCACCAACAAGGGCAGCCCGTAGAACGCGACGAATAACTGCAGGACGACGGGAACACTCCGGGCATAGGACACGTAGAGGTCAGTCAGGTGACTGATCACCGGTATCCTCTGAACTCGGAGTGTTGTCGCGACGAGAGCCAAGCAAAAGCCGACGACCATGGCCGTAACGGTGATGGCGAGAGTCAGCGGCAACGCCGAGACCAACTCGGGAATCATAGCAGAAACATCCACTTTGAAACGCTCCTTCTTGCAATTCAGCCTTACCGCTGGCTATCGCTACATGGTTGGGAAAAGGTCCTGTTACTTCATGTATTTGACGATGTCCTCGCCGAACCATTTCTGCGAGAGCTTTTCGATCGTGCCATCGTCTTTTAATTCCTTGAGAACCTTGTTCACATCGTCGGCTAAAACCTTGTTTTCGTCCGACCTATGAATCAGCATGTAGGTGTTGTTGCTGAAGACCGGATCGGACGCCACGATATCGAGCTTCTTTTCCTCGATGACGGTCTGCTCACCGAGATTCGAAGGCAGAACAAGCGCGTCGAATTTGCCGTTCTGAACTTCGTCCAGTCGGTTGGGATAGGGAATACCGGCGCTCGATGCCGTAACATCAAGCTTGTATTGTGGATTTTCTTTTTGCCAGTTCATGATGAACTTGTAGGTGCCGCCGCCGGCCGTGGTCGGAACGATCCTCTTGCCGACCAGGTCCTTCATTTCCTTGATGCCGCTGCCTTTTTTGCTGTAGATCTTCATCAGGCTGGCGCCCATGGGGTTTTCCGGAATGAAGAACTGCTTGGCGCGCTCAGGGGATTTGTAGTAGCCACCGACGGCGATGTCGTACTTGCCCGTGGCGAGGCCGGTTTCCTGCGCGATATCCGAAACACCTTCCATTTCGAACTTATACTGCGGCAGCTTTGCGTTGATCGCTCTCAGAAGATCGGGTTCATAGCCTTGCGGCTCTACGCCGATCGCACCCCATGCCAGCGGCTTGGATTCGGCAGACGTCGCGATCTTGATCGTGCGAACGGTCTGACCATTGCTGATCCCCGCGGTTGCAAGAGCAATTGCGATGCCGCCGGCAACAGCCAGGGCAGCGCGACGGGAAAAACTGGATGTGATTGCAGACATTTCTTAGGTTCCCTTCTTGTTGAGCTATTGAAAAGCGAGTTCTGACTGCAGGAATTGAGCAAGTCGTGGGCTGGATGGTGCATCGAAGATCTCAGCTGGACTGCCATCGGCGGCAACCACGCCACGATCCATGAAGACGATCCGGTTCGAGATGTTCTTTGCGAATTGCATCTCGTGGGTCACGAGCAGCGAAGTGATCCCTGACGACGTGACATCCTTGATCACCTTCAGAACTTCACCGACGAGTTCAGGATCCAGCGATGACGTAGGCTCATCGAAGAGCATCACGTTGGGACGAACCGCCAGCGCACGCGCGATGCCGGTGCGCTGGAGCTGGCCGCCCGACAGCTGGGACGGATAGCTGTCCCGCTTCGCTGAGAGACCGACCCGGTCAAGCTCTCGCAGCGCGATTTCACGCGCCTCGTCCGTTGACTTGCGCTGCACGACGACCAGCGGATCCATCACGTTCTGGAGGACGGTCATGTTCTTGAAGACATTGAACTGCTGAAAGACCATCGCTGTGCGAAGCCGGATCGCCTGGACAGCGGTCTTGTCGGCGCGCTGGTAGTCCATCCGAATCTGGTCGAACGCGATGGTTCCTGACGACGGCTTGGCCAGGTAGTTGATGCATTTCAGCAGCGTGGTCTTGCCGGTGCCGCTGGGGCCGATGATCGACACCACGTCACCCCGCTTTACCGAGAGATTGACGCCGTTCAGGACCTGCGTGCTTCCGTAAGACAGCTTTACATCTTTGAGTTCAAGCATTTCTGGTTGGTCCTTCAGAGTGGGGGACGGACTGCTTTGACCGTATGCGACGTCATCATCCGCTCTCCGCGTGGCCGAGAACGTGCATCAGCCTGTTTGCCCAGCCGAAGATCGCTATGGCGTGGACAAGGTCGATGATCTCGGCATCATTCATGCCGACGGCACGCAGCGAGGCGATGTCGTCTACCGTTGCTTCCGACGGCGCCGCCGACAGACGGCGGGCAAAGCTGTAGATTGCCGCATCGCGCGGCCCGAGCGCCTCGGGTTTGTCGAGATAAAGCGCGGTGACCACATCATCGCTCTTGGTCAGCTCTGCATGGCGGCGGGCGTGAACAACGGCGCAGAATTTGCAGCCATTGACGATCGAGGCACCCAATGCGCCAAGTTCGCGGTCGGGACGGGCAAGCCCGCCTTCGACATACATGATCGCGTTGAACAGAATCGTGCGGGCAAGATAGCTCTCTGGGTCATGCACAAGGGTGCGCACATATTCCGAAACTTTCTTGGCCGATGGCGTAACCTTCATCGCTTCAAGCTGTTCCGGCGTCGCCCCGGAGAGCTCGACCGGCGCGATGTACGGGTGCCAATTCAATGGCTTCAGGCGAACCGAGGAAATCATATCGACCTCATCAGGCGCAAGCCGGCCGCCACCCGTGTCTGGAAGTTCACAAAGGCAATCAGTTCGGAGAGCGCGACGATTTGAGGATTGTTCAATCCGGCCTTGGCGAGGAGGGCGATATGGCTCGCTTCCGCCTTTTTCGGCATCAGCGTGATCAGGTCGACGTGACGGGCGATGGTCGCCAATGGCTCATCGAGATCCGTTTCGCCCCGAGCCAATGCTCTGAGCTGCTCTGTCGGACCAAGTTGGGCCAGTTGCACATCATATTCGGCCATCAGGACGGGATCGGCATTCAGAGCGGCCATGCGACGGGCCAGAGCAACCCTCAAATTCGGCGCCAGCCCCTGATCGTTTGCCGGCTGCAGGACGGAGAGGCGACATTCCTCCGCCCCTTGCACAAATTCGGGCCGAAACCGCCGCGCAGCGAAAAGTGCATCGTTCGGCGAAATACCGGCGGCCTTGTCCATTGCGTCGATCACAGCGCGGCCTCTGTTGAATCGACCCATTCGTCGCCCAGAAGCTCGGGCGTGTCGTAGGCGATCAGATTGGCGAAGTGGGTTTCGACATCTTCGGCAAACAGCGACGCGGCAATGCCGCGGACCAGACGGTCGGCGCCGGCACTGACGGCCGGGATATCGCCGGAGACCTTGCCGTGGGTCAGCATGGCGGCGTCGTTGAAGCAGTGGATATGTGCTAGCATCGAGCAGGAGCCGGGAACGCGTTCGCGAAATTCGAAGGCGGGACCGAGATCTGGCGCCTCCGACATGCCTGTACGAGCCGGCCCCATATCCGGCGAATATCGACCATCCGACCAGGTGCGGATGTATGGGGCGAGTGCTGCAAATTCCGGGCGGTCGCTGAAGTCGTTGGAAAAGCCGGTTGCCGCGATCATGAAATCGTAGCGCATCGGCCCTTGTGTGGTTTCGACCAGAAGGCCTTCGGCATCTTGCTTTACCGCGACTATGCCACAGTCCAGAAAGAACCGAGCATTCGCATGACGAGACACGCGAAGGGTCGATGAACGCGGCGGCGGTGTTTGGGTCGAGGCGGTGTAGTCGAAAAACTTCCACTTCCAGTCATCGGGTAGGTGATAGATGCCGTGTACAACGCCCTGGCTGCCGATGCCGGTCAGCTTGTTGATGCGTGGCATTTCCTTGCGGCGGATCAACATGTCCACCGAGCCGGCGCCAGCCTCGAGCGCCGTTGCTGCATTGTCCATGGACGAGGCACCAGCGCCGATGACCGCGACACGCTTACCTTTCAGCGCACCGAAATCGATGTCGTCGGCAGAATGGGCCCAATAGGCGCGATCGATACCCTTAAGGAAATCGGGCACGGCAAAACCGCCCAGGCCGGACCGACCAGTGGCCAGAACGAGATGACGAGTGAGAACCCGGCCGGTTTCCGCGCCCTCGATATCGATCGCAATCAGATTTCCAACGGGTGCGAGGCCGGTCATGCGCACGCTATTGCGCACTGGCAGAGCAAGGACCTTGCGATACCAGACCAGGTAATCCATCCACTGGCCCCTGGGGATCTTGTCCAGCGACTGCCAGGCTTCGACGCCCCACTGTGCCGTGAACCAGGCGCGGAACGTCAACTGCGGCAGGCCGAGCGACGGACCGTTGAGGGTCTTCGGTGACCGGAGTGTTTGCATGCGGGCAAACGTTACCCACGGTCCTTCGAGCCCGGCAGGCGCCGCATCATAGGCGACGACGTTGGTAATCCCGGTCAGCACCAGCTTTGCTGTGGCGGCAAGTCCGCACATGCCAGCGCCAATGACAACGACATCACGGACCGGGGCGCCCTCCTGCATGCGTGTGGGGACCCAAGGCTTGGCGGGCAACTCAAGCACGTCGAGATCCTGCGCGAGTTGGGCTTCCAACGCGGCAAGGCCCGTCGATGCTGCCGGGGTGGGAGTATGCTTCATATTCCAGTTCCGTTATTTGTGCCCGAGGCGGGATCGGTGACCAATTGGCCGGCCAAAGCTGGATCGAGTTTCCTGAAACCGGCGATCGACCGTTCAGCCACCGCTTCGACCGCATCCATCAGCGCCTGCGCGACTGGGCGAAGGGGACGTTTTTCGGCAGCCACAACGCCCCAATAAAAGAGAACGGTTACGTCGATCGGGCGAATGACGACCCCAGGCAGGGCCACGCCGTAGGCCGTGAGCGGATCGATGACGGCTGCGACACCAGTATGGCGCACGATCTGCAACGCGCCGTAGGCAGTGTTGGTCCGGATCACTGGTCCGGTGTCGATGCCCCGGGCCGCCAGTGCCTTGGCGACATGCAACTGAAAACGCAGCGGATTGAGCAACGTCGCGACGCGGCGACCGGCAAAAGCCGAAAGCGGTATGACATCAAGTTCAGCCAGCGGATCGTCCTCCCGCACGGCAGCAACATCAGGTGCCGAATAGAGCCGCAGGACATCCAAACCGGGCGTATCGAGCGGCAGGCTTGAAAACCCGATCTCGGCACGTCCGCTGCGCACTTCCTGGGCGACGATCGAGGGAAGAAACTGCCCGAGATGCGTCTCGTGCGGAAGCTCGACACCTTTGAGCTCAGCCATTGCCGTCGGGATCAAGCCAGTACCGATCGCAGAGGTAGTGACGATCTGCAGGATCCGCCCCCTGCCGGCGGCGATCATTTTGGCCCGCGCTGCGAGTTCGGTGAAGGACATCAGCAGTCGCCGCGCTTCTTCCTCGAAGGCGACACCTTCTTCAGACAGCTGCACCCGTCGACCGACCCGGTGCAGCAATTGGAAGCCAAGCTCGGCCTCGAGATCCTGAATGGTGCGTGTCACTGCGGGCTGGGAACGCCCGAGCATATCAGCCGCCTTGGTAATGCTGCCGCTGGCAGCAACCGCAAGGAAGGTCTGAAGATCTCGAGTTTCCATCTTCGCCTACATGCATATTCCGTATGATTGACATCGTCTCATTCGTTTTTGATATGTGTCAAGCGGAAACTAATGTTCGTTGCGGCTTTGTGCATTTGGCCGGCTTCAGAGCCGGAATCCCTGGCGGAGGCGGACGAGGACGGCAGACGCGACTCCGGCTTGCGGAACCTCCTGATGAAAACTTTCATGTGTGACGACGGCAAGGATTCTCGAACCACAAAGCCAGCAACAGGAGGAATATTATGCGCGTGAGTATTCTGGGCGCCGGAGCAATTGCTTATGGCCTTGCCGCGTATTTGGCAGGATCGGGACATTCGCCAACGCTTTGGTCACCGTCGGGACAGCGCACCAGGGCGTTGGCTGCGGGTGAATTATTGAAAGCCACAGGGGATATAGACGCGACGGTGCCGGTGCGCATTGCCAAGGATTGCACGGATGCCGTCGCCAACGCGGACGTGGTGGTGATTGCGCTTCCGGCCTACGGCCACAAGATGGTGATGGATGCCGCCGCCCCCCATCTGATTGATGGAATCCCGGTCATCATCAGTTCGCATTGTTCGTTCTCGGCGCTTTATCTCTCCAAGCGGTTGGCCGAACGCAAGGTCTCGTTGCCGATCGTCGTTTGGGGCACAACACTATTGACTGGCCGCCAGCTCGGACCAACCGAAGTCCATGTCACCACCATTCGCCAGAAGCTTGACGTGGCGACGCTGCCTTTCAGTTACCAGGATCAAGGACACGAACTTTGCACGACCTTGTTCGGCGATCGTTTCGTCCAGCGCGACGGGATGCTTGCGATCGCGCTCAGCAACCTCAACCCGCAAAACCATCTAGGTATTGCGCTTCTTAACCTGACACGCATGGAGAAGGCCGAGCAATGGAGCCAGGGGGGAAACGTCACTCCCGCCGTCGGCCGTCTTATCGAGGCTCTGGATGCCGAACGGCTGGCCATCGCGGCCCATTTCAGCATCGCCGTTCGCACCGTCAGAGAGCATTTTTCACTGTCGTTCCATGTTCCGATGGGAACCGTTTCGGAGATGAACCAGGAGATGGAGCGCCAAGGCCGTGGCGGCTTTGGCCCAACAACCATCGAAAGCCGCTATATTCTAGAGGATGTTCCGTTCGGACTGCTGCCGACCGTACTACTGGGGAAGCTAACGGGGAAACCGGCGATACTCCACGAGTCCGGAGTTTCGATATTATCGGCAGCTTGTGGTCGCGATCTCAAGGCAGATAATGATATTCTTCCTGCGGTCGGCATCGAGGGAATGGCAAAAGCCGATCTTGAAAACCTTTGCCGTAAGGGATTCTAACAACTCTTCACAATGGAAACAGTGGAAGTCAGCATAGCCAATATACCCGATAAGCCGGCAATGCGCCGGCGAGCAGGACATGGTTTCGGCATTCCTTGGAACGTTTCGTCCGCGCCTCTGACACTGAGCCGCCGGACTTAGGCCTCTCTCCATTGTTGTTGAGCCGGTCCTCATTCGGAGTTGTCGTCACTAGTTTCGCCACCAAATGCGAGAACATACGAAGGATATGGTTGGGCTAACCACCCGCTAAGTAGTTGTTTTTGTTGAAAAGACCACGTCGCTCCGGGCCCACCATTGTCGTTATTTATCAACGTGTTAGAGGTTATTTGTGCCCTCGGTTAGCCAAGTCCAAGATGGCGAACCTGCACGCATCGCTTTTGATTTCATTGACTTGTTGTGGGCTACTGACAATCGGAAGAGGCGGGTGAGGAGATGGTGGTCTACCACTCGTCGAGGTTTCGCAAGTAGCAGCTTTTGGTTGCGCCTAGCCTACTCCGATAACATAGCGAGCACTTGCTGCATGAGATCGCGCCAGATCACCGGCCGCAGATGGTAAGGTCAGGAGGGAGGATAAGGTCGGCCCGTTGCGCGGCAGGTCGTCGGACGGCTTGGTCGCGTCATGAGACGACATTTGCATCTTGTGCGACGAGCGTCGCGATCCGACCCGTTTGCTGTCGTCCGGAACGCTCTCATTCGGAGCGCTTAAGTGCATTCCGTTCATTCATTTTCGAGCATGCTATACTCCGCCTCGGAAAGTAGCCATTGATGGCTAGGATTTCTGTTCGTCTGCGGAGCCAATGGGATGGGCAGCTCAGATCGACAGCAATGCAACAGCGGCTCCCTGGAAGAGACGGATCAGCTCGCTCTCGGTCGTGAGGCTTACGAAGAAAGGGCGTGGGGCGACGCCTATAGGTTCCTCTCGCACGCCGATGAGACGGCTCCGCTTGCTGTGGATGATCTCGAACGGCTGGCGATGTCGGCCTATTTGACTGGGCGCGACGAGGAGTACCTGCGGGCCTTGGAGCGAACCCATCATGCATATCTCGACGCTGGCGAATACCATCGCGCCGCCCGCTGCGCCTTCTGGCTGGGCCTGCGTCTTGTCTTTCGTGGGGAGATGGCTCCGGCGACCGGCTGGTTTGGACGGGCCCATCGACTGCTCGAACGCGAGCCACATGATTGTGTCGAACAGGGTTACCTGATGCTGCCCCACGTCGAACAGAATCTTGCTGCGGGCAACCTTGAGGCAGCCTACGCTGCGGCCAGCGGCGCAGTCGAGATTGGCGAGCGCTTTGCGGACGCGGATCTCGTTGCCTGTGCGCGGCACCTGCAGGGCCGTGTTCTGTTACGTCAGCGGCGGACCACAGAAGGTTTCGCGCTTCTCGATGAGGCGATGGTTTCGGTCACGGCCGGCGAATTGTCGCCGCTGCTTACCGGCCTGATCTACTGCAGCGTGATCGAAGCGTGTCAGCAAGTCCATGCTCTGGGTCGCGCACGCGAATGGACTTCCGCTCTGGGGCGATGGTGCTCGGAACAGCCCCAGCTGATCAGTTTTAGCGGCACCTGCCTGATGCATCGCGCTGAAATTAAACGGCTCAGCGGCGCATGGCAGGACGCAATCGACGAAGCGCAGCATGCCGTGGAGCGTTTGACGCAGTCAAATAATCGAAAAGATACGGCTGGGGCGTGGTACCAGTTGGCGGAAGTACACCGCCTCCGTGGAGACTTTGAAGCGGCCGAACAGGCATATCGGAGTGCAAGCCAATATGGCTTCGAACCGCAGCCGGGCCTTGCCCTGTTGCGGTTGGCCGAAAGGCACATCGATGCGGCTGTGGCCGCAATCCGGCGCGTCATGGCCGCGACGACCGACCAAGTGAAGCGCATTCGGCTGCTGCCAGCTCACGTCGAGATCATGCTGGCGGCTGACGACATCGAGGAAGCACGGCGTGCCTGCCACGAACTGGCGGACGTTGCAGAAAGCTACGGGACCGAACCGTTGCGCGCCCTTGCCGCCCACGCGCGGGGAGCGGTGGAACTGGCAGAAGGCGAAGCGCAGGCCGCGGCGATTTGTCTGCGCCGGGCAATAGAGGAGTGGCAGCAAGTCGACGCGCCATACGAAGCAGCGCGCGTACGGGTCATCATGGGCCTGGCATGCCGCGCCCTCGGTGACGAAGACGGCGCGACACTGGAGCTGCAGGCAGCACGGACAGTATTTCAGCAGCTTGGTGCCGCGCCCGAGGTTTCTCGCATCGATGCTCTGCTTGACATGCGGTCGGAGGAAGCCAGCGGTCTCTCTGCCCGCGAGTTGCAAGTCCTCCGCCTGATCGCTTCTGGCAAAACCAACAAGGAAATCGCCAACGAACTGCATTTGAGCGGAAAGACAGTGGACAGGCACGCAAGCAATATCTTCAACAAGCTCGACGTCCCCACTCGCACCGCCGCCACCGCTTGGGCCTACGAGCACCGCCTAGTCTGAGCGTGCCCGGCAATGGGTGGAATCACCCATGCATCGTCGGCGCCGATTGGGTAGTTCGCCCGAAGCGCCGCCTTCCCTTCCGGCCTAAGCTTGCACCTGTCGGCTATGGATGCGCGGCGCCTCGGCGCAACTCGCCTGCAGACTGCAGGACGGACTCGGTGATCGAGCTGCAAACATCCGGCCACAATGAAAGGAGGAAGTGATGTCACGTACCGATACCGGGATGCGGGTGGCGGGCGCCTGGCTTGCGATTGCTTCTGTACTCTTAGGTTTCGTCCTGGTCGGTCACGGGCCGATTCATCCCGACCTCGCCCTTCAAATGCACATCATCGCCAACAACGTCACCCTGTGGGTGGTCGTGCATTGGGCCGCCGCGGCAGCACTGTCGCTGTTCGTCGTCGCGAGCCTGATCGTGTTGACCGCGGGCTCTCGCCTGACCGAACACTGGTGGACCCTGTCCGCCTGGGCGGTGGTGCCGGTCGGCGCCCTCTGGACGATGACCACCGCCGTGGCCGAGGCCACCACCGTCGCCGATGCCGCCGCCGCCAACGATATGGCGCGCTTCACGGCCTGGTGGGCGTTCGCCGAAGGCAAGGCCAACGGATTCATGTTCCTGTGTCTGGCGGTTGTCGTGATCGCCGGCAATGAGGCGCTGAGCCGGCAACAGATAACGCCGACCTGGGCGTCACTGGTCGGAGTTGTGGCTGGGCTTGCTGCCTTTGCCGGCTGGCCGTTGGGCATGTGGTTCGGCATCTGGCTGGGCAGCCTCGTCTGGGTTGCGTCGTCTTTCGTGATGGCCCTTTGGACGTTGTGGTTCGGATTGGGGCTCGCGCGAACCGAGATCAGCGTGTCAACCGCTCGCAGCTCGCGCTCTAGCACGTGAGCAACCCAAGAGGCCAGGCGGCATGTGCAAGACGAAATCGCCCTATCAACATGAGGGAGGCCATGATGACTCACGTTGAAGACTACACCGCCACCCCGGCGGCAATTGAATCGAACCGCATATCCGGAGAAGCTGCGCGCAAGCGCCTGCTCACCGGGCTGTCGATCGCCGAACGGCGGCTCGAATTGGCCGGCATCTCGACCGTGCTACTGGACGGGGGCGCGGGATCACCGATCGTGCTGTTGCATGGCCCAGGAGAACATGCAGCAAAGTGGCTGAGAATTCTTCCGGAGCTTGTGAGAACGCATCACGTAATCGCGCCCGATCTGCCGGGCCACGGCACGTCGGGGACCGTCGAGGGTCCGATTCATCCCGATCGTGTTCTCGCGTGGCTTGGCGAACTCATCGAACGCACCTGCCCAACACCGCCCATTCTTGTCGGCCAAATTCTCGGCGCCGCAATTGCTGCTCGCTTTGCCGCCAAGCACGGTAGCCAGCTCCGCTGCTTGGTGCTGTCGGACGCGCTCGGCCTTGCGCCGTTTCAGCCGGCGCCTGAATTCGGTGCGGCCCTCGCCGCGTTCATCACGGAGCCAAGTCCGGAAAGCCATGACCGCCTCTGGCAGCAATGCGCCTTCGACCTCGACACGGTGCGTGATCATATGGGCGAGAACTGGGAGCGGCTGCGAGCCTACAATCTCGATCGCGCGCAGGCGCCGGCGTTGAAGCCGACCCAGCAAGGTCTGATGGAGCAGTTCGGATTTCCCGCAATCCCATCAGAGGAACTAGCGCGCATCAGAATCCCGACCTTCCTGATCTGGGGGCGGCACGATCTTGCCACCCCATTGCCTGTAGCGGAAGCGGCGAGCGTCCGATATGGGTGGCCGCTCCACATTATCGACGGCGCCGCCGATGATCCGCCGATCGAGCAGCCTGCCGAATTTGTAAAGGTGCTGCGGGCTGCGCTTGCCGCAGCCGGATCCGCGACTCCTCAGGCGCTGCCGGACACACGTGAGGCTTGGGACCGAATTGCCTCGGGTTACGATCGGACGAATACCGAAACACAGATGTGGCTTGGCAATGAGAGTCTGGCCAGGGCAGGGCTCCGCCCAGGTATGTGCCTTCTTGACATTGCATCCGGCAGCGGCGCGCTCAGTATCCCGGCAGCTCGGATCGGTGCCGAGGTAGTCGCCGTCGACCAGTCGCCCGTCATGCTCCGCCTGCTGCGAGAGCGCGCCAGCCGCGAAAGCCTGGAAATTGACGCCCGCGTAATGGACGGGCATGCGCTTGCCTTTGTCGACGACAGCTTCGACGTGGCGGGATCTCAGTTTGGGGTCATGCTCTTTCCCGACATGCCGATGCATTCGGGAGATGACGCGGGTTGTCAAACCTGGAGGGCGGGTGCTGGTCATTGCCTATGGCGACCCGCATCGAATTGACTTCCTCACTTTCTTGGTTGGGGCCGTTCAATCGGTACGCCCGGAGTTTAATGGTCCGCCAATGGATCCGCCGCCACTGCCGTTTCAGCTCAGCGATCCGGAGCGGCTTGCCCGCGAACTGGCAAAGGCTGGACTGAACGGCGTCAATGTCGAGATGATCACCGAGAGCACGGCGTTCAAGTCAGGTGCTGAGCTATGGGATTGGATCGTATGGAGCAATCCGATTGTCGAGGAAGTGCTTGGCAGCCTCGCGTTGAGCGAAGGCGAGCGCGCGGTCATTCGCCAGACGCTCGATCGCATGGTGCGCGAACGGGCCGGCGATGACGCTTCGGCCATTCTGAGAAACCCCGTCAATATTGGCATCGGGACCAAATGACCGCGCGGGCGATGGACCGGAGGATGGTGGCCGAGAAGGTGGCGCGCCCGAACAGATTCGAACTCCTGCCCCGGGGCCTGGAGGAGCGCAAGGTGCGACGAAGTCGTTTCTGGGTTTTATCCTAGGGTTCGCCGGACCATACGAGATGATACGAGACATATGGGTTGGCGAACCAGCCGCTCTGTAGAAAACAGCGTCCCCTTAATCCGGCAATCGGATCTGAAGCTTTACGTCCGCCGGCCGGGCTTCCACTGCGCGGTCGAAGGCGGTGATGGAATCTTCGAAGGGGAAGGTCGCCGAAATGAGTGGCTTCAGGTCGACCCGGCCCGACCCCATCAGCGCGATTGCCCGCTCATATTGGTGGGCATAGCGGAAAACGGTCTCGATACGGACTTCCTTGGTCGAGGCCGTGGCAATGTCGAGCGCCACAGGCGCCACGGGCAGGCCGACCACCACCGCCGCGCCACCGGGCCGCGGCAGATCGAGCAGGGTCTCCCATGCCTTGGACGAGCCCGAGCATTCGAAGACGACGTCGGCGCCCCAGCCGTCGGTCAGGCGCTTTACCTCCGCCGCCAGGCCCTTGTCGCGGATGTTGACCGGGATCACACCTTGATAGCCGCCGGCGATGTCGAGCTTGGGTTGGGCGAGATCTGCAACAATGGCGCGGGCACAGCCGCCGGCGAGCGCAGCGATCGCCACCATCGTGCCGATCGGCCCTGCGCCAATCACCACCGCCGTGTCGCCCGGCGCGATCTTTGCTTTGGCAGCCGCCTGCAACCCGACAGCGAAAGGCTCCACCATGGCGCCTTCGGCGAAGCTGACATTATCGGGCAGTTTAAAAGTGTAGTTGGCGGGGTGAACGACATAGGGTGTCAACACGCCGTGGATCGGCGGCGTTGCCCAGAATCTGACAGCCGGGTCGATGTTGTAGAGGCCGAGCCGGCTCGCTCGCGAATTCGGGTCGGGGATGCCCGGCTCCATACAGACGCGGTCGCCGACCTTCAGATGCTCGACGCCTTCGCCTGTTTCGACGACGGTGCCAGCGGCTTCGTGACCCAAGACCATCGGCGCCTCGACCACGAACGGGCCGATGCGGCCATGCGTGTAGTAATGCACGTCGGAACCGCAGATGCCCACCGTATGGATCTTGATGCGCACTTCGCCTGGGCCAACCGTCTGCGGCAAGTCGATGTCGCGCAGCTTGAGTTCGTGCTGGCGTTCAAGGACAAGGGCGCGAACGTTCGTCATCGACGTAATCTCCTCTAATGCCGATTGTTCGAGGCCTCCTCGACCTTACTTGCATTCGGCACGCTCATCATAGCCGCTTATCCGCGGCTTCAAAATCCAGTTCGGAAGGGTGTTGCTTGATTCCGACTATGCGTACCAACTTCCCGGCCAAGGGCTTTGAAGGCCGACCATGACGCTGCGGAATTAGCGTTTGGATCATCCAGCGTGCTCTGAGGTATCCAGTGATGGGTTGGCAACAGGACAGGAACCCAGTGTTTAGAGGGCGACGTGCACGCTCGGTGCACACAAAAGTCGCCCATTCTTCGGTTCTGTTTTGGCGAAGCGGCGCAACAAGGGATGCGGTGACGCGATTTTGCGGCATTGTCGCCCGGCTTTGGCCGCCCGAGCGACAGAGCGCCTGACGTTAGGCGATGTAGGTGCTGCGTCGATCATGGCTCCACCAGTTGCTGGATTGCGTGCATCGGTAGGACCAGCCGGAGGGAGTCCGGCAGCCGCACGAAGCCGTTTCCCTCATAGAGGGCAGCGGCGCGCTCGCTGAGGAACCGACTGTGGCCGCGCTCGCATAGGCGCGCCGCACGGCGTCGGCGAGAAGCATCGCATCCAGGCGTTCGCCCTGCCGGGCTTCCGAGACCGCCAGCCGTCGCCGAATTTCGGTGGCTCCTTGAAAATTGTCTCAATCATGTTATGTTGGACGAAATCGTGAAATGTCAGACATTGGAGGCTGCGTCATGGCGAAGGCAGCGAGGAAGAAACACACGGGTGGTGGCGCGGAACGGCAAGGGAGATTTGCCATTCAGAAGCGCGCCGGTATGGCCGATATAATCGAAATGACGAGGAAGGCCGGCGAGCCACTTCCGAAGACTGGTCGGGCAACAAAGACCGGCAAGTCTGTCGCGGTCAGCAGAACCCGTGTTGAGGCCGTCATGAAGGCGGCGGAACGTTCTGGTCTGCTGGGTGAGAAGAGCACGCGGATCGGTGGTCGTATCAGTCCGGCGCTGATCGAAAAAGCCAAGAAGCAGACCGGGATCAAGACTGACACCGACTTGATCGAATTCGCCCTCGCCAATGTCGCCCTCGACGACAATTTCGGACAGACGTTCAGAAAGACGAGAGGCACCGTCGATCCGACGCTTAAGCTCGGGTTCTGAGTTGACTGACTTTGATTTTGCCAGTTCTGTCCGCTGGGCACGATTCGATCCTCAGGAAAGGCTGTCTCGCCGCAAGGACGACGACCTTCCGTTCCTCGGTGATACTGCCGAGGCGGGGCAAGAGCTGATGCTCGATACCTGTGTCTACATTGATGGTTTGCAGAGCCACGCCCCGGATGTTGTCGCCGATCTGCTCGATCTCAGACTGAGTAATCATTCGACGGTTGCCATCCAGAAACTCATGCACACCGTCGGCGTGCTGGACCCCAAGCATCCCGGTACAAAGACTGCAATCAAACAGATTGGCGCTACCGTTCGCGGCATGCACCCGCATCGTGTCTTCGCACCGGATACGGACGTGCTTGGAAAAGCTGCGCTGCTGTCCGGCATCATGTGCCGCCTTCAGGGCTACCAGAAAGATGCTCGCCTCCGCGCGCTTCAGGATTGTGTCTTGTTCCTGCAGGCGCAGAAGCTAGGGTTCACGGTACTCACAGCGAACATCAGCGACTTCGATTATCTTCTTCAGCTAATTCCGACCGGACGGGCGCTGTTTTACCGGCAAGCCTGATCGTCACGCCCGGGACACCATCATTTGCAAGCTCTGCTTAGCGTCCCGGAGCACAAGAACCCTATCAATCGGTTCCTGATCTGGGATCTACCGTCCGGTCATTCGCGGCGTGCTGAAGCAAAGACACTCACCATCGCGCTCGCGATTGTCGACATTGCCGACGTGGCCCGACATCGACGCATCCATCATGCTGCCGAGGCCGCCGGCGATCTGCGCGTCGCCACGGTTTACTCCCTGGGAATAGGGGGACCTCTGCTTGATGCTCATAGACCGCGATCGGCGGGCTGAGGTATCGTGGCGAAAATTTCTGGGCGTCGGCATCTATGCCAAGCGAAGCGCCGCAAGGAAGATTTTGATGGCATCGGTGGAGGTAGGACAAGAGTGTGGAATGCCTCGGGTGCTGCGCATATTCGAGCTCGGCAGAACGAGAACTCATGATGCATGACGACCAGGTGGATATCGACATCGATATCGCCCGCCAGATGATCCGCGACCAGTTTCCCCAGTATCGTCATGAAGACATCACCTCAGTTAGATCGTCGGGAACCGTCAATGTCATCTTCCGCATTGGCTCGAAGAGCACGGCGCGGTTCCCACTGAGGGCGATGAATCCGACCGAATGCGCCAATATGCTTCGGTCAGAGGCCGCTGCCATGGTCGAGATTGGGGAACATTGCTTATTTCCGACGCCTCAACCGATTGGGCTCGGCGAGCCAGGTCCTCACTACCCAATGCCATGGGCGTTACAAACTTGGATCGAAGGCGAGGTTGCCACGCCGCACGGGCTAAGTGGATCGACGACGTTCGCCCTAGACCTTGTACACCTCGTGGCATCGTTGCGCCAAGCGGACACACGGGGCCGACGCTTCGACGGGCAAGGACGTGGTGGACATCTCTCCGATCATGACGATTGGATGAGTGTTTGCTTTGAAAAGAGCGAGGGCCTTCTTGATGTGGCTCGACTGCGCGATTTGTGGACTCGCTTCCGGGAGTTGCCATCCGCTGGGCCTGTCGTGATGACTCATAGGGACCTTATCCCAGCAAACCTTCTCGTGCAGGGCGGGCGTCTTGTCGGAGTGCTTGATGGCGGCAGTTTCGGACCAGCCGACCCGTCGCTAGATTTGGTAGTCGCGTGGCATCTTCTAGACCGCGAGCGAAGAGCGACCTTTCGGTGCGGCCTTCAGGTTGAAGATCTTTGGTGGAAGCGTGGTGTTGCTTGGGCATTCCAGCAGGCAATGGGTCTCGTCTGGTATTACCGTCGCACCAACCCCGCCATGAGTGCGCTGGGGCGCAGCACGATCTCTCGCATTCTCGACGATCCGGACATCTGAATCGCGCAGTCCCTCCGTCGGGACGGACGTTCGTTTCCTAAACGGGGTTTGTCTACCATGCGCCGGAGTGTCGCGAGACACCGAACCAACTGCTCGCGGCGCCAATCGCGCACATCACGAGGATATCGCTCAAACTTTTGATCGGCCACCAACCTCCTCCCTCCGCTTGCCTTCGTCTTTGAAAGACAACGTCAGCGTTTCGTGCAATTTGCCGAGTGTGTGCCGTCCTTGCGAAAACGAATTCCCTGGACGACGAAGGTGACATGCCCGCTGAACGAGATCTGGCGGGTGCTGTCGCCCGGGGCACGCGTCCAGAAGCCGCCAAACAACGCCATGCGCTTGGGGCTTGAAACCAGTCGAAAAGCGCCATATGTTTTGCACAGTAAATACGGCTGCTAATATGACAAGGAACTCCATGGGGCAAGCCCTCAAGAAATCCATGCAGAATGAACCCCTGGTTTTGTCCTATATGGACCGTGCCGGGAAAATTGCCGTTGACCAGGTGGCCGACAGCTTTGGAATGTCCAAGGGTCAGTTGGCTCAGACGGCCGGGCTTGCCCGCGAAACCCTCTATCGGCTGGAGCGCAGCCGCACGGCAAAGACGCAGGGGCGTCTGCGCGAGATGCTCGAAATCATCAGCCGCGTGACGGATTGGGCGGGAGGCAAGGAACAGGCCATGGCCTGGTACCGAGCCCAGCCGCTGCCGGCATTCGGTGGACGCACCGCCGAAGCCCTCGTGAAGGACGGCAAGGCCGCTGCTATTCGCGACTACCTCGATCACATGGCCCTGGGTGGCTTTGCTTGAGGTTTGTCGGAACCTGCTACAGGGCGCATGATCCACGTTGGGCATTCAAGCCGAGTTCCGGTGATGGAGCGGCGATCAGGGGCGCTCGATTCAATCCCAAAGGTGTGCCCGCGCTATATCTGGCGCTGACCGTCATGACGGCTGTCAAGGAAGCCAACCAGGGCTTCGCGCATCGCATCGACCCCTGCGTGCTGTGCTCTTATGAGGTGGACTGCGAGGACATCACTGATCTGACAACCGAGCAGGGGAGGGGAGAATGTTCTGTCACGCTTGCGGACATGGGGAGCGCCTGGGCCACGGCTCTCAGCAACGGAGAGCGACCTGCATCCTGGTCCATCTATGACCGGCTGCGGCCTGAAGGCATCGCTGGAATTCTGGTGCCGAGTTTTGCTCCGGGCGCGGAGACGGAAGACCGCAATCTGGTGCTATGGGACTGGGGTCCCGATCTTCCGCACAAAGTGAACGTGTTCGATCCGAGCGGTCGGCTGCCGAAAGACCAGCTGTCCTGGCGATGAAACAGGCCCGGAGGCTCCGGGGCAGCCCGAATGGCCGAAAACCAGTCTTTTGGCGCTCAGGTTGAGGCCGTTCGCGCGAACCTGAGCGGCGGAATAACGGCAGAGGAGGGGTTTTTTGCCTCGTTAGAGGTCGGAAGCCCTGGTCAGGTTGATGCGGAAGCGATCTCTGCGGCGCTGATAGCGGCGGGTCATCTCCGAGGAGTTATGGCCGAGCTGTTTTTGCACATAGCGATCGTCGACCTCGGCCGACGAGGTCAACGCGCAGCGAGTGGCCGGCGAATTTGACGATGCGGGCCATTGTCGAGGAGCAGCGGGCAAGGCGCAGCAATGACGATGATCGAATTTTTCTCTTCAAAGGCGGGATTCGAATAGGACAACTAGAACTAGCAGCCCCGCCAGCGCGTGTTCCTGCTGGCCGCTGTCCCAGCGTTAGCGCGAGGGCCTGGCTCCCACGCCCTGCATCGTCAGCGACCGATCGGGAGCACGGGCTGCTCCGCAGACTCGACTTCATATCAGCTGGCGCTAATTATCGTCCCCTGGGTGAAAAAACCTTAGAGGCGACATGCTGAAACCATCAAGGAAGAACAATGTTCGAGAGAGCCGACTTCTTTCTCTTTTTCGCAGCTATGGTGATCGTATCACAGTACGGCGGGTCACACGCAAACTTCATTCGTACCGAGATTGGCTCAGAGCCTTTGCCCTGACGCTCCTCCCGACGAGCAAGGCTCATCACTGCAATGCCTGCGATCGCGATGTCGCGGCTTTTTACCGTTTCGGAGCGTACACTCTTATCTGCCCGCTTTGTCATGCCGTGGATCGTGAGCGGTTTTTGATTTGTGCTCTAGACCGTAGGCTTATCAAGTTGCCGGCGGGGCAGCTTGAAATTCTCCAGATTGCGCCGAGCGAGAAGGGTCTTTCAAAGAGACTCTCTCAAGCGGGCAATCTAATCAAAGCCGATTTCGAGCCGGGACGGTACGGCCCCGATACCGTGAAAATTGACCTGATGGACATGCGTCGCACCAGCGATCTCGATATCGTCGTCTTAAGTCATGTCATGGAACACGTACCTGATGATCGGCATGTGTTTCGGCAACTTTGGTCATCTCTTAAGCCCCGAGGGCAGGTCTGGATCCAGGTGCCGCTTATTTATCGCCAAACGATCGAAGCGACGCCATCTATGTCACTGAGCGAGCGCGACGAGCGCTTTGGTGGATCGGATCACGTGCGAGCCTACGGACCGGATATCAAGGAGCGTATCGAGGACGCCGGCTTTACGGTCACCCGAATAAATTCAGATCGTATACCCGCCGCGGATCGCGACCGGCTTGGGCTTCTCTCCGATACTCTCTTTGTGGCAGAACGGCCCGAGTAACCCAATTTGGAATGAAAGCATTGTTGCCACGCTTGTCCGCTTGGGCCTGCCTTCGGGCGCCGGGCCGGCTTTGCCCAGCCAACCCGGACGCGAGCGGACAGATTTGGTTCCGTGGGGCTCCATCTTCGAAACTGCGGCGACCGTTTTAAAGAAATCAAAAGGCTGCCGAAGGCGTCATCTTGGCGACGAGGCCATGATCGGCGAATCCCACCCCTCCGCGACCATGATCCGAGGGCTATCTCGCGCCTTGCCTCTCAAAAAGTGGTTTGTCTACCATGCGACGGAGCGTCGCGAGGAACATAAATCAACAGAAAAATCAATGCCTTAATGACTAGACCTTCGTTCCTTGATGCCTCGCAAACTTGTCTAGGTGCAGAATAGGAGCCGCGTCTACAACTGCTCGCGGCGCCAATGGCGCCCAAAAGGCATACGTCGACGAAGCTGGTGCACGACGAGGCACTGAGCATCCACAGACTGCGGCGCCTCTACGCGTTGATGACCCGAAGCCGCCTTACGCATTGCCTGTTGACCCAGGCATATCTTCTCTGTCCGCACAAAAGGCATACAGTGGTATAAACAGGAGATATCGTCGGTTTCCAATCTGATAACGGATGAAGGGAGTTGAGTGATGTTCACGAACAGCAAACGTTTTTCGCGCCGTCGGTTCCTCGGCGTCAGCGCCGGCGCCTTCGTAGCCGGCCCGTTGGGCCCGTTTGTGCGAGCGGCATGCGCGCAGGTGACGACATTCAAGGCCGGCGTTATCACCTCGCTGTCGGGCGAGAACATCCTCGGCGGCAACCTGACCAAACGCGGTTACGACCTATGGGCGGAGGCCGTCAACGCCAAGGGCGGGGTTGAAGTCGCCGGCGAGCGTTTCAAGGTCGACATGTTCTACGGTGACGACCAAAGCAACCCCGCGACCGGCGCCGATGCCGCCGAGCGCCTGATCGTCCAGAATGAGGTCGACGTGCTATTCGGCCCTTACACCAGCGGCTCGACTATCGCCGTGCAGCCGATTTGCCAGAAGTACCAGGTGCCGATGATTTCCGGCTCCGCGGAATCCCCAAACGTCTGGAAGGCCAAGCCGGAATTCAACTTCGGCATCATCCCGGCCGTGGACACCACTGCGGGTAAATCGCTGGCCGTGCTGGCGAAACTGTCTAACCCCATGGCCAAGACGATTGCTGTGATCGGCGTCAACGAACCCTTCTCGAAGGAAACCGGCGAAGGTTTTCGCGACGGGGCCAACGAGGCCGGATTGGAAGTCGTCGCCTACGAATTGGTGCCGGCCTCTGGCGACCTTACCCCCGTCATCTCTAAGATCGCAGCGCTCAATCCCGATATCGTCGCCGTCGGCGGCCATGAGGAGCCGCTGATCAATGTCGTCAAGACCTCCAAGTCGCTGAACTTCCGGCCCAAGGCGCTGATAATGCACTATGGCGTCACCGACCCGGCCTTCGCCCAGGCGCTCGCCGCGGACGCCGACGGCACCTGCGGCGTCTCCGTGTGGCTGCCGTCGGTTTCATATAAGGACGACCTCTTCGGCACCGCAAAGGAGTTTGCCGAGATGGCGCAAAAGAAGTCCGGGCACGAGCCCGACTATACCGAAGCGGCCTGCGCGGCCAGCGGTCTCGTTTTCGGCGATGCCGTCAAGCGGCTTGGCAAGAAGCCGGGGCTCACGCCTGAAGACAGGGTGGCTCTTAAGGACGCGATAGCCGCGACCGACATCCAGACCTTCTACGGACCGATCAAGTTCGAGAAGGAAGGCAACCACTACCACGACAACGTCCAGCCGGTGCCGGTGCTGATCCAGATTCAGGGTGGCAAGACCGTAGCGGTGGGGCCGAAAGAGGCCGCGGCAGGGGACCTCACCTACCCGCTGCCAGCTTGGAAATAGCCGGTTCTGGACAGGGTGGGGGCGGCCTCGTCGCCATCACCCTTGCCCGGCGCAATGACGGTGGTTGCGCGTGCTCGGAAAATGACGGACCATGCTATCGTGTGTACGGCCGCTTTGCCGCGGCACTCCGCTCTTTCGTTGGCTGACGGACGGTTCCCGCGTTGGATCTATTCCTACAGACCTTGCTGAACGGCCTTCTGATCGGCGGCGTCATCGCCACTTTTACGATCGGTTTCCAGCTCGCTTTCGGCGTGCTGCATGTCATCGATTTCGCGGTGGGCGGCTGGGTCGTGCTGGGCGGCTATCTCGGCTACTATATGGGTGCCGGACTTGGTGTCGACGGATTCCTGGCGATCCCCGTGGCCTTCATGCTATTCGGCGCCATCGGCTATCTGATTGGGCCGATCCTCTACAATGTCCGCAACAGCCGCACGGCGCGGCCGGAATTGATGGCGCTGGCGTTGACCTTCGGCCTGTTCACACTGCTGCGCGGCGGCATGCTGACCGCGTGGGGCTTCAATACCCACAGCGTGCCGACCGTGTTGAGCGGAGAGAGCCTCGCCGTCGGCCCCGTGACGGTGCCACTGATCCGCGTGGCCGCGGCGGTCTTCGCGATCGCCATCGCCGGCGGACTGTTCCTGTTCCTCTACCGCACCCGCTATGGGTTGGCGATCAGAGCGACGGCTGAAAACCGGCAGAACGCCGCACTGATGGGCGTCAACATCCGCCGCCTCAGCGCCACTGTTTACGGGCTCTACGCAGGCATCACTGCCATGGCCGGCGTACTAATGGGTGCAATCTTTTCAGTGAACCCGGAAGTCGGCCTGCGCTATACTCTGTTCGCATTTTTCGTGGCTGTGCTTGCTGGCTTGGGCTCCGTCGGCGGTGCCCTCGTCGCCGCGCTGCTGCTCGGCGTCATCGAAGCCTTCGTCGCGACCTATGTCGGGTCGAGCTATTCGCTGCTGGCGATCTTCGGCACCCTATTCCTCGTCCTTCTCGTGTCTCCGCGCGGGATCCTGCGGCACGGCTTGTGAGGCGGGACATGAAGCCACGCTGGGCCGTCCTCCTCCTGCTGATCGCCGTAATCGTTGTGCTGGCGCTGCTGCCGATGCTGGTCAACAACTACTGGCTGCGCATTGCCACCGGCGCGCTGATGTGGGCGGGGCTGGCCTGCTCCTGGAACATGCTCGGCGGCTATGCCGGCTACATCAATTTCGGCCATTCGGCCTTCTTCGGGCTCGGCGCCTATGTTACGGCGCTGCTGATGGGCGACAGGCTCGCCTGGCCCTTCTTCGCCACCCTCCCGGCCGGTATCGTGGTGACGGCGCTGTTTGCCATCATCATCGGCGCGCCGACGCTGCGCCTGCGCGGCGCCTATTTCGCCATAGCCACCTGGGCCTTCGCCGAGGTGCTCATACAGTTCGCCTCGGTGATGGACTTCACCGGCGGCATCGGCGGTATTGGGCTGCCGCCCTTTCTTGACGAGCGCTTCTTCTACTTCGCCATGTTCGGCGCGGCTGCGCTCACCTATCTCATTACGTGGGCGCTGTTCGAGCGCTCGCGTTTCGGGCTGAAGGTCAAGGCACTGCGCGATCATGAGCCGGCGGCCGAGGCTATCGGTATCAATACTTCGCTGGTCAAGCTGCAGACCTTCGTGCTCAGTGCCGTCACCGCCTCGGTATTCGGCGCGATCTTCGCCTACTGGGTCACGTTCATCAATCCGAAAAGCGTCTTCGGCGGCGACATCACCGATCAGATGGTGGTGATGGTGCTGCTGGGCGGGCTGGGCAGCCTGTGGGGGCCGGCATTGGGCGGTGTGGCGCTCTTTGTCGTAAACCGCATCATCTGGATGTACTGGGGTGACACCGCCTTCTATATCGCCATATTGGGCGCGGCCATCGTGCTGGTGGTGCTGTTCCTGCCGAACGGCATCGCCGGCATGTTTTCGAGGCGCGTGGCCAAGTCTGGCGCCGTGCTGGACAAGGCGGTCGGCAATCTTGTCGGCGGCGGCCCGGGACGGCCCAGTTGAGCGCCGCCGAGGGCAAAACGGCTGGCACCGGCGAGCCTATTCTCGTCGTGCGCGAACTCCACTGCCATTTCGGCGGCATCAAGGCCGTCAACGGTGTCTCCCTGGACGTCGGTCGGCGCGAGATCGCCGGCCTGATCGGACCTAACGGGTCTGGCAAGTCGACTCTGTTCAACCTGATATCGGGCACGGTGACGCCGGATCGTGGCCAGATCCGCTTCGACGGTCACGAAATCGGCGGCCGAAAGGCTCACACGATCGCGCGGCTGGGGCTTGCTCGCACCTTCCAGATTCCGGCCATGTTTGACAATATGAGCGTCACCGAAAACCTGCTGGCGGCTGCGGCCGAGGGCCACTGGCAGGGCGCGCGCGAACGGGCGGCCGATACGCTGGCGCTGCTCAAGCTGGAGCATGTCGCAGACAACCGCGCATCCGATCTTTCGGGCGGCCAGCAGAAACTGCTGGAGTTCGGGCGCGTTGTGATGCGCCAGGCCTCGCTCATTCTGCTCGACGAGGTGACAGCGGGCGTGCATCCCAGCATCCGCAAGATCATCGTGGAGGCCATCGCGCGGCTGCGCGAGCGCGGCACCACCGTCCTGGTCATCGAGCACGACATGGAAATGGTGCGGAACGTGTGCGACCGCATCATTGTCATGGATGCAGGCCGTGTCGTGGCCACCGGGCCTTTCAACGACATCGTTCGCAATTCGGAAGTTATGCAGACCTATCTGGGGCGGCCACAATGAGCACCACGCTCACCGCCGACAACATCGTCACCGGCTACGGCAAGCAGGAGATCGTCCATAGCGTCTCGCTGAGCGCGGAAGCTGGCAAGATTACCTGCATCTTCGGGCCGAACGGCAGTGGCAAGTCGACCCTGCTCAAGGCCATTGTCGGCGCGCTGCCGGTGTGGAGCGGTACGGCGCGCCTGGGTGAATCAACACTCTCCAACCTTGCCGTCCATGAAGTGGTGCGCCAGGGTCTGGTGTTGATGCCGCAGGGCGGCGGTGTGTTTCCGCGCCTGACAGTGATGGAGAATTTGCGCATGGGTGGCTACGCCATCGCGGACCGGCGGATAGTCGAGCAGCGCATCGAGGCGCTGATCGAGCAATATCCCTCTTTAGCACGGCGGCGGCGTACCGCGGCCGGTTCGCTTTCGGGCGGCGAGCAGGCAATGCTTGCGCTGGCGCGGGCACTGGTTTCGGAACCGCGCTTCATTCTGCTGGACGAGCCTTCCGCCGGATTGTCGCCGGCCATGGTCATCGAGACGCTCGAACGCATTACCACCCTCACCGCGCACGGCATTGGCATCGTGATGGTGGAGCAGAACATCCGCGAGGCGATGCCGATTGCGGACAAGCTTTACATCCTGGCGGCCGGCGAAAAGCGCTTCGAGGGGACGCGTCGGGACGTGCGCGACGACCGGCAGATCATGGAAATCTATATGGGGGGAGCGTGAGAGAAGCGGTCGACACCCCAGCGCGAGTTGCAAATGCCAAATGTGGCTTGGCGGTTAGTTGTAAGAAGGCGGTCATTTTCGGCAGTCAATTGGGAGAATGATCAGGCTGAGTTCGTTGTCGTACAGAAGTTCAAGCCTGCTGCTCAGAACCTGAACACTCGCCCTGTGGCCGACTTGGCGAGACCTTTGCGTCGAGCAACATTTCCGTTCTCATATCCAACTCCCGTCGTTCGTTTCGTGGAATGCCGAAGATATCGCCGCAAAGGGGAATGTTCAGATCACCGGCCCGGCGCTTCGCCGAAGCCACCGGCAGGATCGTCCTTGCCAAAGCGAGCGTTGAAGTCCGCCATGAACTCAGGTGCATAAGCATTGGTCTCCTTTGATCGTGCTGATGACGCGCAGGCGCAGTGCCTTCACAAGCCGGTCCTGGAGTGTCTGATGGCGCGCTCAACACGTCCTTTGGCAACCGGCACGCGTCCGCCTGCAGAATAATAGAGAGATGGTCCCGAAATGGATGTTGCGTAGGAGCCCGGGATCGACGGGCGTCACTGCAGCACTTCTTGATGGACTATCATGTCCGCGGCCCGCTGGCCGATCATCATACTGGGCGCATTGGTGTTGCGGCCGATCAACTTCGGCCGCGTCCAGGAGGGCAAGGGCCGCAAGGACCGCCACTCCACGATGTCGCCGCGACTGCACGAACTGCTCCGCGTCTGGTGGCGTGAGGGCGACGACGGGGCATGAAGCTGCCGCAGCTTGCCTGTTTCCGCGCCGAAACCCCGGTCACTGACGGGAATCAGCTACGCGTAGGAGCACCGCGCCAGTTTTGGCGCTTAGGTTCTGCGAATTTGCAGAGGTGCCGGTCGATGGTCTTTCCGCTGAGGCAGAGCTCATGAGCGATCACCTTATTCGACCTGCCGGTCGCCACCAGCCGCAGCACGTGCAGCTCGCGTGGCGTCAGCCCGAAACCAATCTCCGGTGATGCAACTGATCTCTGAGAATCGATCCTCGGGATATCGGATGCGGCACCCAACGCTTCGAACGCTCCCGAAGCGGAGCGCATGCGCCGCGGCTGTGATCGGCGAGTGCCCATCGGAATCTCGCCACACTTGTCACTCCAGAGTAGATGTCCGATCCTATTCTATCGCACGAGCAGCCAACTGGTTTACAATTGCTCCAACTGTCGCAACTATGGAGGAAGCCGATGCAAGAGGCCCTCGTCGTCCGCCGCGAGACACACATCCCGGCGCCCCCCGCTGCGCTGTTTGCCCTCCTGACCGATCCGGAGAAGATCCTGCGCTGGATGGGAACGGAGGCGCAGCTCGAGCCGCAGTCCGGCGGGCTCTATCTCGTCAATGTTACCGGGGCTCGCGTCGCTCGCGGCACCTTCCGGGAGGTGGTGCCGGTGCACCGTCTGGCATACAGCTTCGGCTGGGAAGAGAGCGATGAGGTGCCGCCGGGATCGAGCCTGGTTGAGATCGATCTGATCGAGCAGCCGGACGGAACGCTGCTGCGCCTGACCCACACCGGCCTGCCCAATGCCGAGCAATGCGCCGGCCATGCGGAGGGCTGGGCTCATTACCTCGGCAGGCTGGGCGAGGTTGCAGCCGGGCGTGATCCCGGCCCGGATCCCAAATACGGCCACACGGGCAGGGGGTGACGGCCTTCCGCGCGCGATATCGCCGCCCGTGAGCCCGTTGCAATTTGACGGCGGACGCCGGCTCGCAGGGCGGGTCGAACCCGGCGCCATCGAGGATCGGACCGTACCAGCGCCGGGGGCGGGGGGAGGATAGATCGGCGGGCCGGCTGCGCATCGTCACGGCGCGGATGACAGGCCGGGTGCGGTGGCCGCATAATCGCGCCATGGATCTGCCCGCGCCTCTCGCCTGGCTGGTGGACGAGGCCGACGCCTCGGCCGCCCCCGATCGGTTTCTGGCCGAGCTCGGCGGCCGACTTCTGGCTGACGGCCTGCCGCTGGCCGGCGGCGCGCTGACGCTCGCGGTGCCGCATCCCATCATCACCCGCCGCACCTGGCTTTGGCGGGCGGAGACAGGGGCGGTGATCGAGGCGCTGAGCTTCGCCGGCGGTCCGCTCGGCCAGGCCGGGCGCGACTGGCTGGCGGAGCTCGGCCCGGTGCAGGAGGGCCCGGTTGGCCGGGCGCCGGATAGTCCGGTGCTGGGCTGGGCTGGAACCCGGCCGTTCGGCCCCGCCGAGGCTGCCCGGCTGCGCCAGGCCGCGCGCTTCGCCGCGGCGCCCCTTGCCGCACTTGCGGCGCGGGCGGCGCTGACAGCGCTGCTCGAGGCTTATCTCGGCCGGCGCAGTGCCGCCCGGGTGCAAGGCGGGTCCCTGCGCCGCGGCACCGGAGAAACCATTCGCGCCGCGCTGCTCTATGCCGACCTGCGCGGCTTTACCGCCCTGTCCGAGTCAACCGAGCCCACGACGGTGATCGCCGCGCTCGACGCCTGGTTCGACCGCGTCGCCGGCGCGGTGCACGCCTTTGGGGGCGAAGTGCTGAAATTCATCGGCGACGGCATGCTGGCGATTTTCCCGGTCACCGCTGCGCCGGCCGATGCCTGCGAGGCGGCGCTGCGCGCCGTCGTCGCCGCCCGCGCCGGCATGGCCCATCTCGATGCGGGGCGGCAGGCGCAGGGCCTGCCCCGGCTGCCGTTCGGCGCGGCGCTGCATCTCGGCGAGATGCTGTGGGGCAATATCGGCGCGGTCGACCGGCTGGATTTCACCGCCATCGGCCCCGCGGTCAACCTGGTCAGCCGGCTGGAGGGGCTATGCCGGCCGCTCGGCCGCTCGGTGCTGATCTCGGGCGCGCTCGCCGCCGAGATCACCACACCGCTGGTGCCGCTGGGCGAACACGTGCTGCGCGGCATCGCCGCGCCCTGCACCGTCTTCACCCTGCCGGATGCGTAATCGCGGTCCTGCGGGGCGGCGGCGTCAACCGCAGATTTGGTTAGCTTGATTTTGGCCATCTAGTCGTCTCCGAACGTCAAAAACTAGGAGCAGAATAGGGGCACTCAGACCACTGCTCCGGACTACTGCCGCGTGCTAGAGAAAGGTCGAAGGCTCAAGAACGCAAGCTAAGTCCTTGCATCGTAGTGTCTTTTCGCATTTTTACTTGCAAACGGCGGACATGAACTTAGACGAAATTGGCGGGCTCTTAGTCGGCTTCCGCCCCCCTTCGGCGTCTGCATCCGGTACGGTTTCATCAAAGATGACCGACCAGACAACATCCATCAGCCTGCGGCGCCTGACGCCAGGATTGTCACTTGGGGGAAGGCCGGACTGGCGCCCTGAGCATTTGTGGCGCAACTGCGACGCATGGCATGTGCATGGAATGGCGCGAAGACACCGTCCTCGGGCAAGGTGCGGCAACGCTATCATGTCACGATGATAGCCATCAATTCGCTCTTCTGCCGTGCAGACTTTGGTCTTCCGCTTGATTGGCGCGAACGCGACTTCCTATTCCAAGCGCGCTCGAATGCTTAGGCTCAGGTTTAAGGTGGCGGCGCATTGCGGTCTGGGCAATCAAAGGTTGAGCCTTCTTCACATGGAGAAGGCTGATCGCCAACGCCGCCATAACGTTCAACGAGTTTTGCGAATCCGTAGGCGAAGGCGGAAAGAAGAGCCAGGATACTATTCGGATGGCCATAGGGGATCGTAACAGGATCCCACATTGGATGTCGCAATTCCTCCGCTGCCGCTAGTGCGTCAATTTGAAATTTGACCTTTGCCGTGTCGCATCCGGTCCCGGCTCCTATATGCTTAGCGGAGGTACGCAGGAGACGTGGGTCATGAGCGTGACGTCTGATAAGCCCGAGCATGTCGCTACCGCTTTTGCGAACGCTTGGAACCGGCATGACATGGATGAGTTTGCGTCTCTGTTCGCTTCCGATGCTAATTTCGTTAACGTCGTAGGTGTTTGGTGGAAGAACCGATCCGAGATCGAAGCGGCGCACCGAGCCACCCATGACACCATGTTTCGGGATAGCCGATTAGAAGGCGATATCTCGTCGGTTGTGGAATTGGCTCCGGGGCTTGCTTCTGTTCATTACACTTGGACGCTAACGGGAGCATTTGCTCCGGACGGCTCCCCGGCCGGGGTTAGGAAAGGCATATTGCTTCTGATTGTCCAAGAAGGGCAGTCGGGATGGCGAATCAAGGTGGCTCAGAACACGGATATTGTTCCAGGCGCAATCGCCCCAGCCGGCTCGAAAGGCTAGCTCGCGTCAACCAGAGGCGGAACAGGGCGTCCGCCAGCGAGCCTGACCACCAATACGTATGCGTGCCGGAATGCCGAATTCGACTGGTTTGATCCTCGTCACCGAGGCCGTCAACGCCACGCGTACCGAATTCCTGGTCTTCGCCAAGGCCCATGGCGCCATGGACCTGAGGGTACCGGCCGAGGTGGGCGTCGTTGCGAAAGTGACTATCCTCGGCTCAGGCAAACTCGATTTCTCCGCCGTGACAAAATGGTGAGCGGCGAAGACATGAAGCCCGAGCGGCTTGACAATAGCCGACTGAGGAAGTCGGCGTGTTTGCCCAATCACATGCAACTAAGGCCATCTTGGCTCAAAGGTAGCCTTTGGCCGAGGTCGGTTC
Source organism: Mesorhizobium sp. M1399 (assembly GCF_040317735.1). Lineage (NCBI taxonomy): Bacteria > Pseudomonadati > Pseudomonadota > Alphaproteobacteria > Hyphomicrobiales > Phyllobacteriaceae > Mesorhizobium > Mesorhizobium sp. M1399. The sequence goes on along the minus strand of NZ_JAMYKZ010000019.1, from coordinate 31,713 downwards.
TGAATTGAAGCCGGCCTACATCTATCACGAAGTGAATGGCAGTTTTGCGCTTTAATATCGGCCGCAGAGGCGGATTTGCTTTCGCCCAAAAGCCAGACATCGCAGCTGACCATGCTGAAGGTCGCGCCCGCACCACCTGCCGACCTCAGCACCTCTAAGCGCAAACGTCTGGTGTAATGCCCGATGCGCGCGCTCGCAGGCCATCTCGCTGTTACATCGCCGTGACAAAAGCACCGCCACGGTGGCGTCAACCGGTTACACAGGGCAAGAAATATCTCCGGCCTTCTGGGAGTGACGTGTCAGCGTCTCCAGAGGCTGCGTGGGCGCGGCGACTGGAACGCTCCACGCCTCGCAAGAGGGATAGCGAAACCTCGTGAAGGCAAGGTCGAGCTGCGTTCTGCGTTCTATATCGGCGGCGGGCGGCGACCGGAGAGATGGATACCATGCACATGGGGCGTCTGGAAGTTGGCAGGACACGGACACGGGGCAGCCCGCGTGCAGGCGCTTGGCTGAGCGATGCAATGACCACGCAGCGCCACCTCGCAGCGATCCTGGCTTGCGACGTGGTCGGCTATTCGCGCCTGACGGAGCGCGACGAGCGCGGCACGCTCGAGCGGCTGAAGATGTACCGCAAGGACCTCCTCGAACCGCTGGTCTCTGTGCACCAGGGTCGGATCGTCAAGCTCACCGGCGACGGCATGCTGTGCGAGTTCGCGAGCGTCGTTAACGCGGTGACCTCGGCAATGGCGATTCAGCAGGCCCTGGCAGAACATGAGGCGGAGATGCCCGACGAAGAGCGGATTCGCTTGCGCATCGGTGTCAATCTCGGCGACGTGGTCTGCGAGGAGGACGGCGACCTCTACGGTGACGGGGTCAACATCGCCGCCCGACTCGAAAGCATCGCCGATGCCGGCACCGTGGTCGTCTCCGGCACCGCGTACGACCACCTTCAGGGCAAGCTCGATTGCGGCTTCAGGCCGCTCGGCAACCTGCGCCTCAAGAACATCGAGCGGCCCGTGCGCGCCTACCGCGTCGAGTCCGACGCCAGCGCCTCGGTGGCTGCATCGCCTCCCTTGCCCGAGAAACCCTCGATCGCGGTCCTGCCTTTCACCAACATGAGCGGCGACCCCGACCAGGAATACTTCGCCGACGGGCTGGTGGAGGACATCATCACGGGATTGAGTCGGGTGAACTCCTTCTTGGTGATCGCCCGCAACTCGTCCTTCACCTACAAGGGCCGGGCGGTAGACCTGCGCCAGGTCGGGCGCGAGCTGGGCGTCCGCTACGTGCTAGAAGGCAGCATCCGCAGAGCAGGATCGCGGGTGCGTATCAGCGGGCAGCTGGTGGACGCGATCAGTGGGCACCATGTCTGGACTGACCGCTTCGAGGGCGATGTGAGCGACATCTTCGACCTGCAGGACAAGGTGACCGAGAGCGTCGTCGGTGCGGTCGAACCGAGCATCCGGCTGCAGGAGATCAAGCAGGCGCGCATGAAACCGACCGAGTACATCAGCGCCTACGACCTCTACCTTCGCGCGCTGCCGCGCTTCTACAGCATGACGCGCGAAGGCTTTGCCGACGTGCGCCGGCTCACCAACGAGGCGCTCAGCATCGACCCTGGCTTCAACTTGGCGAAGGCACTCGGCGCCTATATCCGCAGCCTATCCGTGAGCCAGTGCTGGCACGAGCCCGACGATATCCGAGTCGCCGCGCGCATGGCGCGAGAGGTACTGGCGGAAGCGCGCGACGATCCCACGAGCCTACGCTTCGCCGCGCAGGTGATCGCCTACAGCGCGAAGGACTACGAGATGGCGTTGCGCACGATCGAGCGATCCCTGCTGCTCAACCCCAATTCGGCGCAGGGCCATACGGGCAGCGGCTGGGTGAACGCACATTCCAGCCGCCCGCTCGTCGCCATCGAGCACTTTCACAGGGCAATGCGGCTGAGCCCGATCGACCCCGAGAAGGGCATCGCGCTCTCCGGCATCGGGATGAGCTACCTGATGCTCGAGCGCTACGAGGAAGCGCTGGCATGGGGAGAACGCGCGCTGCACGAGATGCCGAACTACGGCTCTTCGCACCGGGTGGTGATCATGGCGCTGGTCGAACTCAACCGGCTGGACGAGGCGCAGGCGGCGGCGCGGCGTCTTATGAAGGCGTTCCCGACCTACACGCTCACCCTGCAGAGACAGATCAACCCGTGGCTGGACGAGGTGTTCGCCGAGCGTTATGTCGAGGCGCTGGGCATCTCCGGCGTGCCAGAGTGATCGTCGATGCCCGGCGAGGCGACGTTCCCTTGAGCTGCGTCGCTTCTGGAAGGCCAGTTCTCTGGCGGCTTGTGTTAGGACTGAGCGCGTAGAGCAGCGTGAACAGCCGGCGAGCTCTCCGTTGAATTCGCGTCGAACTTCCGGTTTCGATCCGCTTCTTATAAGGCAACAGGCAACCTCCGGGCGGTTCAGATCCTGCTTGGGCACACCGAGATCGAGAATACGGTTCGCCATCCGGATGTCGAGGTCGGGGACGCGCTCACATCGCCGAGGGAACCGAGATCTGATCACGATGGCCTCTCGACTTCGCGGAGAGGTCATCATGTTCTGAAAAGCCACCGCTCAGTTACGGGGCTCGATTTCCGCAATGCGTCGCATCACAGCCGTTCGGCATGGAAGATGGTCATCCCGAAAACCGCCGGTCCACTGTCGCCCATCAAAGGCGGAACTATGCGGCGTTGAGGCGCTAGGCGAATTTGCGCCTCGTCTCGGCGGTTGAGACGAGCTCTGCTACTTCCTGAAAGCGGTCGCTAGCGGCGATCACAAGCCAGATCCGGCCGAGCACCCAGAGGGAAAGCGCCCACCGGAGCAGCAGCCAGAGATGCGGTGTTGGCATTTTCGGGCCCCCTGAATCCGGCCCGGCTGAGTTTGATGGAGAAGTTCGAACAGGCGCCAGGCATTAATCGGCAGCAGCACCAGTTCCATCAGGCTCAGGGTAGGCTGCCGATGAGGGGCGCCATAGGCGGCAAAGCACAAACAGCTCAGCACCGCCGTTATGCGCAGCCACAGCATGGCTTCATTGAGGCTTCATTGAGTAGGTGAGAACGGCGAAGAAGCTTCCGAGGAAGCCGATCGTCTCGGTCCAGATCATGATCATATTTCTTTGGTTGAGTGAAGCCGGTGCGCCTTGGTCAGCCGGAGAAGCCGCCGTCATCGAGAAAACGTCTCCGCGTCCGCCGTTCCTCTCCTGGTCGCGGCTGGCACTGACCACGACCGAGCATTGGCCCCGGCTGCGCACATGTCCTCAAAAGTCTGCGCCATGGCGGAGAAGTAACGATTGTCGTGGATGGGCGGCATCAGTCCGACCAGGCCCGATCGCGAGCCTCCCAAGCCCCGCGCCTGCAGATTGGTAGTGTACTGGTGGCGTTCGGCGAGGCTGAGAATTGTTTCCGCCGCCGCAATCCGATGGCGCTTGCACGGCGACACGCTTCCTTCACCGGCCTGATAATCACGGCGAACTCGGAGCCGATCGCCTCGATCGACAGCCAATACGCGGCGTCAAGACGATAAGGCGATCCGGCTCGGCATGATCGCGGCTGCGCTTGCGCCCGTTCCGGCCCGCTCGCATGCGATCAGCCCGCTGGCCGACAAGGCGAAGGTGCGCCTCGATACGTGAGTCTGGTCGGCATCGATCCACGGAATGATGCTTGACCTCAAGTTAACTTCAGCTTGTACCAATAAGTTGTACGGATTGAAGGAGTATCGTCAATGCTGACCAACATTGATCTTCAGGGACTTCGTGTAGCAGTCACCGGCGGCACGTCCGGCCTAGGACTGGCGCTTGTCCGGCAGCTTGCCAGAGAGGGTGCGTTCGTCGCCTTCGTTGCCCGCACTGCCGCGAACGTCGAACGCATCGCTGACGAGACGGGCGCACATGGCATCGTCGGCGACGTCGGCAAAAAGGACGACATCTACCCGATCGCGTTGCAGGTCACCGCGAGCCTAGGCGGGCTCGACGTTCTGATCAACAATGCGTCGAGCCTCGGGCCCGTTCCACTGGCGCTCCTTGCCGATACCGAGTGCGAGGAGCTGGAAAAAGCGCTCGCGGTCAACCTCGTCGGCGCGTTCCGGCTGACGAAAGCACTGTTCGGTGCACTTGCCGCGTCCGCGCGCGAGGACCGTGGCGCGCTGGTGATCAACATTTCCAGCGACGCGGCGGTGAACGCTTATCCCGGCTGGGGCGCGTATGGTGTGAGCAAGGCCGCTCTTGCTCACCTGACGGCGATTTGGGACGAGGAGGCGAAGGCCGACGGCATCCGGCACCTCGCGCTCGACCCCGGCGATATGGACACCCCGCTGCACGCGCTGGCGCTTCCTGACGCCGATCCGTCGACATTGAAGCGTCCCGACCTGGCTGCTGCCGAGATCATCGAAAAGATGCTCGATACGTTGCCGGCCGGCGCAACACTTCTCGCCGAGACACGCGGATGATTGCCGCCGACCGTCCGGATCGGCGCGCCGCCAGGCTGCTCGTCGTGGAGGCGGACGGCGCGACGCGCGACCTGCCGCGCACTGAACTCGCGATACTGTTCGATGCCGGCGATCTGGTCATCGCCAATGACGCCGCGACCTTGCCTGCCAGCTTGCGCGGCACGCACCTTCCCAGCAACGAGGCGATCGAGATCCGCCTGGCAGGCTGGCTGACATTTCCCGACCCAACCAACTTCCTGGCGATTGCCTTCGGCGCGGGCGATCACCGCATGCGCACGGAAAATCGGCTGCCTCCGCCCCCGCTATCACCAGGCGATCACCTCCGGCTCGGCCGGCTTGAAGCCGTCATAGAGCGCCTTCTCGACCATCCTCGCCTTCTCGAATTGCGCTTCCGAGGCAACCGCGCAGCGGTGCTTGCAGGAGTGGCGCAGCACGGCCGGCTGATCCAATATGCGAATGTTCGCGAACCGTTGGCACTTTGGAATGTTTGGACGAAGATTGCCGCCGGGCCGGTGGCGTTCGAGGCGCCATCGGCAGGGTTCGCACTCGACTGGCGCACGCTCCAGGCCTGGCGTCGGCGAGACGTGGGCTTCGCAACACTCACGCATGCCGCGGGCGTGTCTTCCACCGGGGACCCCGCGCTCGACTTGCGCCTCCCTTTCGACGAGCCGTACCGCATTCCCGAGCGCACGGCGGCCCAGGTCGCGCGGGCGAAGCTCCGCGGAAGCCGCATCATCGCAATCGGCACGAGCGTGGTGCGCGCGCTTGAGGCAGCTGCCAACCCCGACGGCAATGTGCGTGCCGGAAATGGCATTGCGACCGGGCGTATCGCGCTGGGCACGCCACTTCGCGTGGTCGATGCGATTCTCACAGGCGTCCACCAGCCCGGCGAAAGCCATTTCGAGCTGCTGCGCGCCTTTGCCTACGATGCTCTGCTCGCCAAGGCCTCCGCAGCCTTCGCCGAGCACCGATATCGCACGCATGAATTCGGCGATTCCATGCTGCTCAATCGCCAACGGCTGGATCGATCGCGGACAGAACCAGGAAGTGCGCGAGACGAAGCCTCTACTCTAGGCGATCCGATGATCTTGGATTTCCAAGGCTTTCGAAAACGACATTTTGATTAAGTAATTCATCTAAAACAACTATTTTGACACTAGTAACTTCGACTCTAGGGGTCCGGAGTTCGAATTTCGCCGCCGGGAGTCACGCGCGAGCTGCGGCTGAGACGCGGATAGGCCCGCGCCCTGTGCCGCGGTGATCGCCACCACCTCACCAATGCCTATTCGCCGCGCCAGGGTGAGCCGGGAGCGACGATGGCGGTATTCAAGTTGACGCTAATACAATATTGCCTACGCTCCAACGTTGGGCGATAGTGTGCGTCGGGAGGCAGGAGGCCATAGTTGGCTTTAGCTTAGACTTTGCCCAATCACGAGAGAATACCTTGCAGCTCGTGAATCGGTTCAAGGCAGCAGCTTGTGCTTCAGCCTAGGCGGAAGATGCCAGGTGGATCGTCTCTTCCACTGTAACGTTGCGTGGTTGGGAAGCAATTCGGCAAGCCTTTTCACAGAGCGAAGACAGGGATCTCGCTTGCGCAATACAGGAACTCAGCAATTACCCTGATGTTTGGGCAGGATGCCTTCGATGCGCCATGACGACCAGGAAACTGGGAGGCGACGCGTGAAGTCTTGGTAAGGGCAGCTGGCAGCGTAGTGGTGGCGTCGACGATCGCGTGAACGCCCGGGCTCCAGACAGTGTCGAGGAGACAGCGGATGAGGCAACTCGAATTTTTCTATTTCCTTGGGAGTGGTTATGCATACCTCTCCGTCATGCGTATCGGCCCTTTGGCGAGGGACGCTGGCATTACCGTCAGATGGCGTCCATTCAATGTCCGCACCGTCATGGCGGAAAACAACATTGCGCTTCGCTCGCAGACCGCCAAGGTCAAATACATGTGGCGTGACGTGCAGCGCAGGGCGCGAACTCACGCGCTACCCTTCGTAAATGCACCCATCTGGCCAACCGACCCCGACCTTCTGGCCAACAGGGTTGCTATGGTCGCCGCGGAAGGCGGCTGGTGTGAGGACTATACAATCGAGAGCTTCAAGGCTTGGTATTTGGAGGGCGTGGCCCTCGGCGACAGAGGCCACCTTGAACACGTGCTTCGGCCACTCGGCAAAGACGTGGATGCGGTGATCGCTCAGGCCAACGCACCCGCCGCCCACGAGCGGCTCAAGATGGAAACCGATGCGGCGCGCGAATACGGAATTTTCGGTTCGCCTGCGTTCGTGGTAAATGGCGAAACTTTTTGGGGAGACGACCGGCTCGAAGAAGCGCTTTCTTGGGCAACCGGTCGGCATCGGTTGCAAGATGTCCATTAGCACGGAAGTGCGCGAGCCCCTTGGATCCGCCAATCGTGGCTGACCTGCCCTGTTTGTCCGCTATGAGCGAATTCGCCAAGGTGATGGTCGTTTCTGGCCGGCGGCGGAAAATCTGAAGAAGATCGCAGAGCAGATGGAGGGCAGCGGTCCAGACCGGCCGCAACGTCGAAAAAGCTATCTCGAGATACTCGAAGCGACCGTTCGTGATCCACTCGACGTTGGGAAATCAACGAATCTGCCGAACTAGGGGGCGAGAGCGAATCCACAGTCCCTGGCGGCTTTCTAAACGGCAGGAATGCGATTCTGTCGCCGCATGGACGCCAAGCTTGGCCCCGACGATCTGCATTGATAATAATGCAGATTTGCATTATCTTATTGCGATGAACAGGAAATGTTTAATATGACAACGTTGACAGTGACGACAAGGGGACAGGTGACGTTCCGCAAGGACGTGCTGCAACATCTGGGCATCAAGCCGGGCGAGAAGATCGAGCTTGATCTGCTGCCCGACGGTCGGGCGGAATTGAAGGCGGCACGGGCGAAAGGGTCATTCCGGGACCTCCACGGCTTCCTCAGAGGCAAGACGAACGGCCAGGTGCTCAGCATCGAGGAGATCAACGAGGCGATAGCGGAAGCGGGCGCCGCGGCCGGGTCCGGCAAGGAATGAGGGTTACGGCCGACACGAATGTGCTGCTGCGCGCCTATGCTTCGCCTGGGTTCTGGCCAGGCAATACCAGACAGAGCGCGAAAATATTGCCGCGGCGATCCGGGCGTTGCTGAACACCGCGAATGTTGTCGTCAACCGGCCGGCAGTTGAGGCAGGGCTGTCAGTCCTCGATGCCGGCGGCGATTTCGCGGACGGCGTGATCGCTTTTGACGGCGGCTGGCTTGGCGGGGAGACTTTCGTCTCGTTTGACCGGAAGGCCGCCAAACTGCTTTCGGCGCAGGGACAATCCGTACAGCTTCTTTCCTAAGTTTTCCGCGGTGGTCTTTCGCACTGCGCTGTCGCGTCGAAACAAACGAAAGCCTGTTAGCTCAAAAGAAAACAAATGAAAGGCGCATCGATCGGGCGGAAAAGCGGGCTTTCGGCGAGGTCACGCACTTGCGAAGACGTCGCAATTTAGACGGCGTTCAGGCGACTCTTGATCGCTTGGTCGCTTTGTTGGGTGACCAATGGGCACAAGACGATCTCGAGCTCCCGGTGAAAAAATCGGCGTGTCGCACGCTGAACGATGTCGAGCAGGGTTGCACCGTTTGCCAAGGAGGACGGCCCGAAATTTCCCTTGATGCAAAGCCAACGATCTTAGTCGCCCACGAATGCTTGGCTCCTGGCCGGCTACGATCTTGCAGCTTAGAAGTCACGGCCCAAAAATAACCCTCAACCAACCGATTTGATGGTCGAGCGAGGGGTTCGCACACCAGAGCGGAGCCAGCGTCTAACAAAATTTGCGCGTCCGATTCTTTCCGGATCAACCCTCGCGGATCACGCTAAATTGCGAGATGCGTCTGGGGATCGAAGAAGTGCAACTTGGCCGCGTTGATCGCAAGATTAATCAACTCGCCCGGCCGGACCGCGCTGACGGCTTCAAACCTCGCTACGGCGTTTGCCGCACCGCTTAGATCTTCAACGGCATCTGGGTCGCCGGAATCGATTCGAACCGCATCGACACTCAGGTGAACGACAAGCTCGGATCCCAATTCCTCCGTCGACTTTACGATGGCCGGCAGAGTGGCATGGCGCGATCCCGATTCCAGACTGCTGTCGTAGAGATCCTCGGGGCGTATGCCGAAGATGAGTGTCTTGCCTTCGAAGGCGGTCAGACCAGGCGAGCGCTCAAACGCACTCGTCGGCACCGGGATCGAAAAGGTCGGCAGGTCGATCCTGCCATTGTGCAAACGGCCTTCGAACAGGTTCATCGATGGCGACCCGATGAAACCCGCCACGAAGGCATTGATTGGCCGATTGTACAGTGTCTTTGGCGTGTCGACCTGCTGAAGCACACCGCCTTTCAAGACCGCAACCCGGTCGCCCATGGTCAAGGCTTCGGTCTGATCGTGTGTTACATAAATCGTGGTCACCCCCAACTGTCTTTGCAGGCTGACAATTTCCGCGCGCATTTGCACGCGCAGCTTGGCATCGAGGTTTGACAAGGGTTCATCCATGAGAAAGGCCGCCGGTTCGCGCACCATCGCGCGCCCCATGGCGACCCGCTGGCGTTGTCCGCCTGACAGCGCCGCCGGCTTACTGTCGAGCAGCGTTTCCAATTGCAGGGTCTTTGCAATTTCATGGACGCGCTTCGTGCGCTCGGCCTTGCTCTTCCCCGCAAGCTTCATCGAGAAGGCTATGTTGTCGAACACTGTCATATGCGGATACAGGGCATAATTCTGAAAGACCATCGCAATATCGCGGTCCTTCGGCGCCAGATCCTCAACATTCTCGCCGCCAATGCTCAGGGTTCCGCTGCTGATCTCTTCCAGCCCCGCGATCATGCGCAAGGCAGTCGATTTTCCGCATCCCGACGGGCCAACGAGAATGAGGAACTCGCCATCGTTTATCGTCAGGCTAAGATCCCTGATTGCTTGGAATTTCGTCCCGTAGGTCTTGCAAATCTTGTCCAACACAACAATGGCCACGTCACATCCTCCCTATTATCAGCGCTAGCTAAACGTCGAATAGCCTCCACCCAGCGCGACTGCAGATCGAACCGGCAGTGTCATCGGCGCAGCCAAGGCGCGCTCCCCGGACGTTCCACCAGAAGCGGCAATATCCGAGCGATGAATTCTCAGTCTGGCGACGTAATCGGTATGGGCACAGGCGCATTTTCTTTCGCCATCCACGCGAGACAGGCGTTGTGGTCTGGCAGAGCCATACGGCCACCGCGGCCCGTTACCGAGATCGCGGCCGCGGCGTTTGCATAAATAACGCAGGCGACAGGCTGCCTTCCCTGTGTAAGGGCAAAGGCATAGGCCCCATGGAAACAATCCCCCGCGCCGGTCGTGTCCACTGCCCTGACCTTGTAGGCCGGAACGTGCCACAAAACGGCATCGTCCCTTTGCCGGAGGTAGGCGCCTCGATCGCCATCGGTCAACACGACCGCGGAGCGGTCATCCGACCACAGCTTGCGCAGGATCGCCGTCGCCTCTTTTTCGCCTGTATAGGTCTGCGCAAATTCCAGAGGGAATACGAGGTGATTTGATAGGCGGATCAATCGGTCGGTTGCAGGTCCGATTGTCCACTCAATATCGGCGATCACCGCCAGACCCAGCGTGCGGGCACGAGCAACGACCATCTCCGCCTGCGTGGCGTAGCCGTCGATCAACAATACCTGGGCTTGCGCAAGGACGCTGTCGGCCAGCGCATCTGAGGTCCCGTGCGGCACATCATCATCATAGGCGATGAACCGGTCACCATTAGGCGCCACAGTGATCACCGACCGGATCGGCCTGGCATCGGAACGACGTGGCGCGAACGATATGTCGACACCGTGTCGTTCAAGTTCGCGGGCGCTGACATCTGAATGTGGCTGATCGCTCAGCCAGCCGATGAAACCGGCACGCCCGCCCAACTTGGCGACAGCAACGAGTGCCGTCGCCACATTGCCGCCGTGGTCCCTCGTGCGATTTGTCACCCTCCCTTTGCCGGCACCCAGCGGGCTGTCGACATAGATGATGTCGTCAATCGCCAAGGCTCCGAAGCCCAAGACCTGAAGATCGCCGGTCACGGCTCACGTGCCGCAGCCGCCAAAGCGTCTTGCGGCGCCATCCCGTCGTGAATGACGCCCTTGAACGCACGCGCTGCCATCGTGGTGTCACCATGCCCCCACAAATTGCGCCCCACGACCGCACCCTTCGCGCCGGCGCGCAGGGCTTCAGAGGTCTGGGTCAGAGCGCCCAGAAGATCCTCGGTCTTCGGGCCGCCGGCGATAACGATGGGAACCGGGCAAGTGGCGACCGTTTCCTTGAATGAGTCGAAGTCCCCAGTGTATCCGACCTTGATCACGTCGACGCCGGTCTCAAAGCCAATCCTAACTGCATAGGCGATCTCGTCGGGCGTGAAGACGATCTTGCAGCCGTTTGAATAGTCGCGCGGATAAACATGAGCAACGACCGGCATTTCGAAACGAGCAGCAGCGTTGACCGTATCGGTAAGCCAGCGAATGTAGTGGCCCTCGGTATCGCCCCGCACCGGAATGGCGACGGCCAGCGCATCGGCACCGTAGCGCACGGCATCTTCGGGTGTCGCGATCAACTGACTGATTCGATCGTCGGGCGTAAAGCATCCCGCCTGAATGACCAGCGCCGCCTTGCCGGCGTAAGCCGGCCACAGATGACGCGCCGCACCAGGCTGAATGCTGATGTAATCTGGCTCTCCGGCCATCACTCGCTTGAGCGCGCCGGGGAGATCCGCAAGGCCGCCCTCACGGACGTTGCCATAGCCTACGAAATGGTCGACCGCACCACCGAACAGGTTTCCAGATCGATGCGAGAACAGCCGCGACAAGCGAATTTTAGTTCCAAGGCCCATATCGGTGCAGTCCCTTCGCGATTTTTGATCTGACATTGAGGGACCCTAACTCGAAAGCAAAACAATACTCAATATTTCGATTTCTTTCGTTTTGATATAAGATTGCGATTGCGACCGCTAGCGTTCGCTACGATGACGCGCTATCCCAAGGATTCGCAAACGCTTGCCGGTTTGGGGTTCGATTTTCGAAAGGTTAGCGTGCAGCTATTCAAACAGCAATTCGGGGTCACACATGCTGGCGGAACAACGACGACATCAGATCATGCTCGAGCTTCAACGGACCGGCCAGGCGCGCACCAGCCAACTGGCGGAAAACTTCGGCGTGTCCGAGGTGACCATTAGGTCCGACCTGGAAATTCTGGACGCAAAAAAGCAGTTGATCAAAACGCATGGCGGCGCAATTGCCTTGCCCGCTGATTCGCCCGCCGCGGCCTTCGAAGAACGGATGTACCGCAACTTCGATGCCAAACGGCGTATCGCGCAGATGGCGGCGCGCCAGATCATAGACAACCAGTCCGTGCTGTTCGACAGCGGCTCGACGTTGCTGCAGGTCGCAATGCAGATGCCCCCGGTCAGCAATGTCGTAGTAGCGACAACCGCGATGAACATCGCGCAGCATCTGATGTATCGTCCCGGACTGGACGTGCATATGATAGGCGGTCGGGTCTATCCCGAGACGGTCAGCACGATCGTGTCGGATTTTGACAAGGCCGTGGGCGGTCTTGTGGCTCACCAGGCATTCGTCAGCGCGCATGCGATAGATCACTCATTCGACGTCGTCGATGTCTCAGAAGACATTGCACGTACGAAGCGTAACCTGGTTCGTATGGCCAGGCGTGTGATCCTTGTGGCAGATTCAAGCAAATGGGATATCGGCGCCTCGTCCAAGGCATTCTCGTTGTCACGTGTCGATCTGATCATCACCGACACTGGTATGCCGTATGGGATTCGTAGCCGATTGGACAAGCTGGGAGTCGAAGTGCGCTACGTGTGAGTGCCTTCCGTCTGCCATCAGCCTCTCGGTGCCGCGCTGCGTTTGACGCCGGAGTTCGAATTCGCTGCGGCCGAAGCGCTCCCGGCGAGTGCCGGCGTCATCTTCTCTCGTCGTTCTGCGCCATTGCCAGTGACGTTCCTGGCTTGCCCTCCCGCAGGATCAGGCTTGCCGCGCCGACCAGGCCGGCCTGGTCGCCGAGCTGCGCCTGTACGATCGGCACATCGCGATAGGCGGGCATCGCCCGCGCTTCGACGGTGCCCCTGACAAGCGGCGCCAGCAGATCGAAGCCGTTGGCGAGGCCGCCGCCCATCACGATCAGATCAGGCGAGTAGAGGTGCAACAGATTGGTGAAGCCGATGCCCAGCCACTTCGCCTCGGCCTCGACCAGTTCCAGGGCCCTGATATCGCCGGCGCGAGCGGCCTCGACGACGTGCCTGGCCGAGACATCGCCGTCGCCGGAAAGACGCCTGAGCAGTGAGCCGTCGCCGGGAGCCGTCAGCCGCGTGGCATGCCGCCCGAGCGCGGTTCCCGATGCCACCGCCTCGAAGCAGCCGATGGCGCCGCAGAAACAGCGGTCGCCTTCGCCGGTGATGGTCATATGGCCGATCTCGGCTGCCAGCCCGCGTCGGCCATGATAGATGTGGCCATCGGCAACAACGCCGCCGCCGATGCCGGTCGACACGGTGACGAAGACCACCGATCCGCTACCCCGGCCGGCGCCGAAACGCCATTCGCCCAGCGCGGCTGCATTGGCGTCGTTCTCCAGCCGCACCGGCAGGCCGAAATGCCTGCCCAGAATGTCGAGCAGCGGCACGTCGTGCCAGCCGGCCAGCGTCGGCGGCGCGATCACGATCCCGGCCTTGGGATCGAGCGGCCCCGGCGCGCAGACGCCGATGCCGGCAATCTCTGCCTGCGGCCGCTCGACCAAAAGCCTGCCAGCAAGTGAGATAATCTGGCCGATCACCGCTTCCGATCCCGCACCCGCCAACGTCGGCGCCGAAACGCGGGCGACAACCCGACCGTTGCGCTCGACCAGCGCGCCCCGCAGCTCCGTTCCGCCGAGATCGAATGCAAGCGCAACTTTGGTCATCAGGCGGTGACCTTCAACCCATGCAGCCAGGCCATGCGTTGCGCAAGGTCGGGTTCGCCGAACGCCAGCGATCCGAGCACCACCGTTTCGGCCCCGGCAGCACGCAGGCGCGGCACCGTCTCGTGTCGGATTCCGCCATCGGCAGCCAAGATGATTTGGTTCTCTCGACCTGCTTTTCGCATCAGCGCGCGCGCCTCGATCAGGCGCGGGCAGGCCCGATCGGACAGCGCCTGGCCCTTGACGCCGATCGACGTGCCGAGAAGCGTCACAAAGGCAACTTCGGGCAAGAAGGGCGTGACGGCGCAGACAGGCGTTTCCAGCCTGAGCACCGCGCCGGCCTCGGCGCCGAGCTCATGCGCCAGCCGCACGGCGCGCAACCCGGCCTCGCCGTTTTCAGCATGGACGCTGATGAGGTCGGCGCCGGCCTCGATGAACTGGCGCGTTTGCTCCTCGACGATTTCCGCTTCGACCATCAGATGCACATGGATCGGCTTTGTCGTCAGCTTGGCGATCCGTGCCACCAGATCCGGAAAGAACAGGAAGCCGGGGGTGAAGCGGGCGTCAGCGACGTCGATGTGATGCAGGTCGACATAAGCGTCTATGCGCTTCAGATCGCGCTCCATGTTGGCCAGGTCGGCCGACCACAGGGAAAACTCGCCGAGCAGCCGGTTGCGCGGCAAGGCGGCGATGGCAACACGGCCGGATAAGGATTTGCTCGTCATGACGCAACAAGGCTCCGGATGTTGAAGTGGGCGTGAAGGAACGTGGTGATCTCGGCCTGCAGCTCGGCGAAATGCCTTTTGCCGTCGAGCGCCTTGGCGGCGATCTCCACAAAGGCCGCGCCGGGGATGGCATCCGCAAGTGTATGCGCGGCCGATAGTGGATGCACCGCATCCACAGTATTGCCGATGACCAGCACAGGAATGCCAAGGGTGGCGGCGTCGCTTGCCGAGACCTCAGCTCCATCGGCAGCGATGTCGGCCAGGACTTGCGCAAACAATGCTGCATCCGGGCGGTCGAAATAACCGAACAGCGAGGCGAGATTGTCTGGTGCCTCGCTCTGCAGGCGCGCGGCGACTTCAGACCGCGAGAAGATCGTCCTGGCCTTGTCGGGGCCATGATCGAGGATGAGGCCGGCGACCTCGGCGATCGGCTGCAGGTTCACTGGCGCGCGTTCGAACGTCCAGGCCGGCCGCACAAGCATCAGGCCGGCGACGCGGTCCGGACAACGGCAGGCAAGGCGTAACGCAATCGCGGCGCCCATGGAAATGCCGCCAGCGACGAAACGGTCGAGGCCGGCCTGGTCGGCGGCGGCCAGAACATCGTCCGCAAACATCGCCATTGAAAACGGTCGGCGGCTGCCTAGATCGGACTCACCGTGTCCGCGGCAGTCCAACGTGATGCGCCGGCAGCCGGCGTCGATGGGGAAAGCCTGCGCGACCTGTGCCTCGCCGCCGCCCAGCCCGTGCTGGAAGACGACGGCAAGCCCGTCGCCCTCATCGGAAATCCGCAGCGTGGCATCGTCGCGAAACAAGGTGGCCGGGCGCGCCATCAGGCCAGCCCCTTCAGGAACCGGGCGACGCCTGGTGCCTCTTCGGCTGAAAGGCCGTGCGTGACCAGCGGCCCGTCAAAGCCTGACACTTTGAGCCGGGCGACGAAATCGGCGAAGTCGACGACGCCGCGGCCGACGGTGGCAAAGCGGCCGTCGGCGAAACGGTCCTTAGCGTGGGCCATGGCGACGTGGCCTGCGGTGCCTTCGACTGCTGCAGCGACGACGGCGCGTGCTTGCCCTGTGCTCGCCTGTTCGAACAGGTTCGCCGGATCGAGCACAATGCGCAGCCGCTTCGAGCCCATCTCTGCGATAAGGCGCATCGCGTCCGCTGCCGATGTGACGATGTTGGCCTGTTCGGGTTCGATGCCGAGATCGACACCGTGATGCTCGGCCAGAGCAAGCGCCTTTTCCATCTCGCTTGCCATATCGGCCCAGGCCGACGGATCGGCATTGCCAGGGTGATGCGCCCACTGGTCGTCCGCGTTGCGCGTTCCCGTGCACAGGGTGACGAGCGGAACCGAAAGCGCTGCCGCGGCCTCGATGACCGCGCCAAGACGGCGCAGGCCGTCGTGGCGCACCGTCCTGTCCGGATGGGCCATGTTGTAGGTGCCCGACAGCGCCACCAAAGCGACGCCGGAGGCATCAGACGCAGCCGCAATAGTGCTGATGGCGTGATCCGGCACCGCATCCGGCATCGACGGCAGGCCGGCGCAGGCAAGGTTGAACTGGGTAACGGCAAATCCGGCGTCGCGCACCGCGGCCAGCACACCGGCCGGCTCGCTTCCCGGAAAGGTCTTGGCGAACACCCCGATCTCCATCAGACCGCTCCTGTTACGCCAGCAATCTCGACGCGTTGGCCGGTTTCGACCGAGCGGGCGATCGCCACCATGGCGCGGATCGAGGCGAGGCCGTCCTCGACGTCGGCGCCACGCAGCGGCGCGCCGTCAAGCACGGTGTCGGAGAGGCCTTCGAGCTGGCGTCGGAAGAAATGGCCGTCCGCGCCAAGCGGCTTGCGCGACGTTGCATCCTTCTCATGGAAGATATCGACCTCGCTTGCCCGGAAGTACCAGGGATTGAAAGTCTTCGCGATCACCGAGCCGTTTTCGCCGTAGAGCTGGAAGCCCTCGTGCCAGTCCATGCGCACAGCCACCGTCAGGTCGAGATGGCCAAGCGCTCCGTTGGCGAATTCCGTTTCGACGAACCAGCAATAGGCGCCGAAACGTTGGTTGAGACGGGCGCGCACCGCGAGGATCTCGCCGCACAGGAAGCGTGCGGTGTCAACGAGGTGCGAGCCATGCGCAAGCATGAAGTACCGCCTGAGATCGGCCTTCGGATTACCGGCCGGCTTGCGCGCCAGCCGGCTGCTGACCGGCAGCGGTTGGATGGCATCGGTGTTGGTGTAGCGGTGGGTGGAATCGCAATACCAGGCTTTTAGCGCCAGTATCTCGCCCATCTCGTCGCGGACGAAATCGCGCGCCGCCTCAAGAGCCGGGTCGAAGCGCTTCATGTGGCCGACCTGCAGCACCTTGCCGGAGCGCTTGACCGCGTCGGCGAGTTTTTGGCCCTCTTCGACCGAGACGCCGATCGGCTTCTCGCACAGCACATGCTTGCCGGCCTCGAGCGCCTTGATCGCCATCGGCACGTGATAGGCGTCCGAGGTCGCGACGATCACCGCCTCCAGTTCCGGGTCGGCCAGCATGGCGTCGTAGTCGCCATACATCTTCTCAGGTTCATAGGTCGCGCCCATGCGCGCCAAAAGGTCGGGGGCGGCATCGCAGATAGCATAGAGGTCGGCGTTCCTTGCTTTGACGCAGGATTCGAGATGGGCGAATTGCGCGATCGGCCCGCAGCCGAGCACACCGACACGAAGGCGGCGGTCTTGTTTCCGGATCATGATCTGTTCCTCACGCGCCGTAGCCGCGCATCGTCTGGCGGTTGGTCTTGACCGCGGCGGCCGGATCTGCGGCAGCGGTGTCGGATTCTTCCTCCAACACCAGCCAGCCGTTGAAGTTGGGCGCGGCGCTGGCGATGGCGATCACTGCCTGGGTGTCGCAGACGCCCTTGCCAAGCATTGCCCAAGTGCCGCTGGCATCGACATCCTTCAGGTGAACGTAGCGGATGCGGTCGCGATGGGTTGTGAGGGTGTCGATCATGTCGTTGTGGCCGCGCAATATATGGCCGGTGTCGGGCACCCAACCGACCAGCGACGGATCGATCAGCCCGAAGATACGGTCGTAATCGGCGCGGTCGAACAGCAGCGTGTTGTGGTGCGAGCTCGGATGTACCGCGACATCGACGCCGGCCTTGCGCCCGAGCTCACCCGCCCTGTTGTAGATCTCGGCCGCGATGGCGAACCTGTCGTCGCGTCGGCCGTCCGAGACGACGGTGGCCGAGCCCATCGACACCATCGCGCCCGGAAAAGCGGCGGCGAAGTCGATCCAGCGCTTCGCGGCCTCGAGGTCGGCGCCGATCTGCTCCTTCAGTGTGAAGCCGTTCTTCGAACCGAAGGCAAAGGAGACGAGGGTGAGGCCGGTCGCCTTCAGTGCGGTGGCGAATTCCGCCGGCCTGCCGGCATAGCGGCCGATCATCGTGTCGGTGATCTCGATGCCGGCATAGCCGCCATCCGCGATCGCCTTCACGAGATCGTCGGGGCCGCCGGCAAAGCGGTCTCCCAACATTTCCCAAGTAAAAGTCTGGCAACCGACTTTCAGGTTTTTCACGACCGTCCTTTCCTTCCTTGATGCCGCCCTGCGTCAGCCTCCCCCGAGGCGGTGTTGGCAAAGCTCGGCGCGCGACTGGCGCGAGTCCGGCGAACGCCCAGTCCTGCGCGCAAGCCGCGCTACTGCACCAGCTGCCCGGCGCTTCCAGTGAGAAATTGCCGGCGGTCGGCGATCATCACATGAGCACGGGCTTCGAGCCGGCGGCCGGCCGATTTTTCATGTCAGTCATTTCTCCTCCCAGGGCCGGCAGCGCGCCCGACGTTCGTCAGCATTTTCGCATGTTCTATAACAATTTTACGCGCGTCAATATTTAAAATGTTGTATAGCGGCTTGCGAATGTGATCCGTTGCCGCGCAGCGGTCCAGGCCGCTGACGTGTTGGGAGGTACGATCGAAATGCACGGGAAATCAAAGACAAAGCTCGGCATCGGCGTTGTCGGGTGCGGCAACATCTCGATGACCTATTTGCGCAATGCGGCTCTGTTCGGTGAGGTGGAACTGCGCGCCTGCGCCGACATTTCCGCCGACATGGTGGCCTTGCGCGCCAGCGAATATGGCATCCGTCCGCTCAGCGTCGACGCGCTTCTGGCCGACCCGGAGATCGACCTCGTCCTCAACCTGACCATCCCGTCGGCGCATTTCGACATCTCATTTTCAGCACTTTCGGCGGGCAAGCATGTCTTCACCGAAAAGCCGCTGGCGACCTCGGCCAACGACGGTCGCCGTCTTGTCACGGAGGCGGCGAAGCGCGGGCTGCTGCTCGGCTCGGCCCCCGACACGTTTCTTGGCGCCGCCGGCCGGCGGGCGCGCCGCCTCATGGACGGGGGCGCGATCGGCCGGCCGGTGACCGGCACCGCCTTCATGATGGGGCGCGGCATGGAGCATTGGCATCCCAATCCGCAATTCTATTATCAACCCGGTGGCGGCCCGGTCTTCGACATGGGGCCATATTACCTGACTATGCTGGTCAACCTGCTCGGGCCGGTCGGCCGCGTGATGGCCATGGCAACGCGTGGCCAGGAGGAGCGCCTGATCACCGCAGAGGGTCCCTACAGGAACACCACCTTCAAGGTCGGCACGCCAACCAACATCCTGTCGCTGCTGGAATTCCGCTCAGACGTTACCGTCGCCTTCGGCGCCTCCTGGGACGTCTTCAAGCACTCCAACCATCCGATCGAACTGCATGGCACGGAAGGCTCGCTCAAGCTGCCCGATCCGGACACATTCGGCGGCACCGTCTCGCTTTCGGAGCGCGGAGCCGACTGGGCTGACTTCACAAGCGAGAGCGAACTCTACGGCGCTCGCAACTGGCCCTTCGCCGCGCCCGATCGCGCCAATTACCGCATGCTCGGCGTCGCCGACCTTTCACGCGCGCTGTTGAGCGGAAGAAAGCCGCGTGCGTCCGGCGACCTTGCGCTGCATGTGCTGGAGATCATGGAAGCGACCCTCGCTTCGGGAGAAAGCCGCGAGTCGGTTGCAGTCAATGGAACCGTCGATCAGCCGCCACTCCTTGCGGAGGACGAGGCGGCAAGCCTGCTTGCCTGAGTTTGGGGGCCGTCCATGACAATATCGCCTTCGCCCTTGCTCGATCCGGAAGCCCGGCATGTGCTCGACCTCGGCCGGCAGGCGGCCGCCAAGCCGTTCGAGGCCGGCAGCCCTCAAGAAGCCCGCCACGCCTATGAGCAGGGCTTTCCGACACTGCAGGGCGAACGCGAGCCGGTCGCCTCGCTGACCGAGCGCACCATCGCCGGAACAAGCGGCCCATTGACGCTCAGGATCTATCGCGGGCTAGGAGCTTCCGCGCACGGCGCGCCGGCGTGGCTCTATCTGCATGGTGGCGGCTGGGTGATCGGTAATCTCGACTCCCATGACGAGATCTGCCGCTGGTTTGCCAACATGGCCGCCTGCGTCGTCGTCTGTCCCGACTACAGGCTGGCGCCGGAGCACAAGTTCCCGGCGGCCATCGAGGATTGCCGCGTGGCGCTTGCCTTCATGCAAAGTGCCGTCGACGATCTCGGCGTCGACGCGAAGCGCATCGCTGTCGCAGGCGACAGTGCGGGCGGCAACCTCGCCACGGTGCTCTCCCTGCTCGCGCGCGAAAACAAGAATCCGCCGACGGCGCAGCTGCTGTTCTACCCGAATACGGACGCCTCGCAGACGGCCGACAGCTATTGCCGCTTTGCCGAGGGTTTTGGTCTCACTGCGGCAACCATGGCTTGGTTCCGCGACCACTATGTCACCCATGCCGGCGATATCGACGATTGGCGCGTGTCGCCGCTGAAGGCGGCCAGCCTTGCCGGTGTGGCGCCGGCCTTTGTTGCCATCGCCGGCCATGACATTCTCGCCGACGAAGGCGAGGCCTACGCGAAGCGTCTGGAAGATGAAGGAGTGCCGGTCGCCCTGCGCCGCTGGAATGGCCAGATCCACGGCTTCGTCTCGATGGGCCGCCATGGCCCGGCTGCACGGCAAGCGGTCAGCGCGGCGGTCGGCGCATGGCGCGGCTTCGATCTCGCCTTTGGAAATGCTCAGGCCGATTGACGCATGACCAGCGTCGCGTCGAGATTGATCTTGGGTGCAACCGCAGTCCCGTCCTCATCAAGCAGGGCCAGCAGCGTCTCCACACTGCGTCCCGCCATAGCGGCGAAGTCCTGCGCCATGGTGGTCAAGGCAGGACAGGTGTAGCGGCTGAGCGGGTGGTCGTCATGGGCCGCGACGCGCAGGTCGCAATCGCTTTTGCGGCCGACCTTGCGACCTTGCGAATAGGCGGCCGCCATGATGCCGAAGGCCAGGCGGTCATTGGCGCACAAAATGGTCTTACCCGGCAAGCCACCAGTGCTGAGCATTGCCTCCATCTGCTGGTAGCCGATCCGTTCGAAATCCCAGGTGTATTCATGGGTGTCGCCAATGATCACCGGCTCTTGCCCGAGCCGTTGCATGGCGCTTACATAGTTGTGCAGGCGTTCGCGCGTATTGTGATTGACGTGCGGGATGTCGAAATAGACCGGCGCGTCGCCGGAGCGGCAGAGGTAATCGACGATCGTCGAAACGCTCTGGCTGTTGTTGTTGCCGACGAATGGCGTGCCGCTCTCGAGATAGGTGTCGAAATAGACGATTGGTATGGCCTGCGTCAGCTTCTCCAGCGCACGGTGGTCCGAGCGCAGGCCGAGCGGCGCGATCAGCCCACCGGAAACTTTTAGTGACAGGATGGTTCGCGTCGCTTCCACTTCGAGTTCGCGCGAGCCGTGCGAGGAGATCACGATCGGCCAGTAGCCTTCGTGGCGCAGCCTGAGTTCGATGCGGCTGACCATCTCGGAATAGAAAGGATCGGCGAGTGTCGGCACCACGATGCCTATGCTGCGGGTCCGCTTGCGGTTCAGGTTGCGGGCAAACAGATTGGGCTGATAGTCGGACGAGCGGAGTGCCTCCTCGATCCGCTTTCGCGTCGCCGGCTTGACGCTGGTTGGATCCTCGAAATATTTCGACAAGGTCGGCCTGGAGACGCCGCAGGAGCGCGCGAAATCCTCCATGGTCTTGTGCGTCATCGGCATTGAAATCCTCTCGTCACGGACATCCGTTCCCGGGTGGTTCCTCGGCGCTGCCCGCCAGGCGTGCAAACTGCAAGGCGAAAATTTACAGATAATGTCCAAGAGTTTCCATGCGTAAATTTATAAATTGACGCAAAAGGTGAAAGCGGTATTCATCTTTGGGTGAGCAATGGGAAAATTCGAGTCTCGCGGCGAGGCGGGAGCGCAGCGCCGGAACGAATTCCGCGAGATGGAGAAACTGGTCAGTCCGGCGAGATCCTTGTCGAGATCAGCCGACACCCCTGCGCGGTGACCCTGTGGTGCCGGCACGCTACGATGAACAGCTAAACCAGCTTCAAACAGGCTTGCCAAAGGAATTGGGGCTGGCAACTCCGAATCCGCAGAGGCGATGCGGGACTTCCAAACAGTTACTGTGTCTCGAGATCCGTGAAGATCGGCGGCATCGAAGTCGAAACGGGCGTCCAACGACACTACTGGACGATATGCCTTCCCCACAAGCATCGAACGATCGCCTCGACTTCGTTGCTGTGGTTGAGCGAAGCTACCATCCTGATCAAGCCATTCCTAACGGCGAATTCGGGTCATTAGGTCGAAATCCCTTCCTTGCTAGGAGCCGGCTAGGCGCGAGGAAGTCGCTCAATAGTTGAAGATCGGCCCGAGTAGACTAAGTTGCATGGACTAAGTCGCGGGGCCCGCAATGCACACCGTCAATATTCACGAGGCCAAGACGCATCTGTCTCGTCTTGTCGACAGGGCGGTCAAAGCTGAATCCTTCATAATTGCGAGATCCGGCAAGCCGATGGTGAAGGTCGTTGCCATAGACGCACCTGCGGCCGGCGAAATGCGTCGCGTTGGGTTTATGGCCGGGCAGTTTTTTCAGTTCCAGACGAGGTTGATCGCATGGCCGATGAGGAAATCGGGAAGCTGTTTGGCGGCGACGCATGAAACTTCTGCTCGATGCCCATCTTTTGCTCTGGGCGGCGGGCGAGCCCGAAGAGCTCCCGCCCCTCGCGCGGGTGACTGCGGCCCTTCGGTGCGGTGGGGGGTTGAAGTCAGCTATCGCCTCAGACCACCCATGAACGCCTTTACTCGAGCAGAGTCGACTTGGTTCCACCAGACGCCGTCGTGCTTCAGCGCGCTGGCGATGATGACCCCGTCGACAATGGCGAGGATATCGTTGGCGTTGTCCGGCGTCACGCCGCTGCCGACCAACGTCGGCAGGCCGGCGGCCTGCTTGATCATGCTTATGTAGCCCAAATCCGCGGCGTGGCCGGTGCGCTGGCCGGTGGCGATGATGGCGTCGGCGTCGAAGAAGACCAGGTCTTTGACCAGTTCCTCCACTGGGCGGTCGGCGACGATGGCGTGTGCGCCATGCTTGACATGGGCATCGGCGAAAATGCGGATGCCGTTGGCGCGCAGCCTGGCGCGGTAGCGTGCCGCACGGCCCGATTCGCCTTCGACAAAGCCCTCATTGGCGACATAGGCATTCGCCCACTGATTGACGCGGACGAAGCCGGCGCCGGCGGCGCTAGCGATCGCCAAGGCCGGGATGGCGGCATTGGCCAGCACATTGATGCCGATCGGCTTGCCGAGCTCGCGGCGGATGCGGTCTGAGACGACAGCCATATAGGCCGCCGTCTCCGGTCCGATATCGTCAGGCTTGGCGAAGGGGATGTCGCCATGGTTCTCGACGATGACGCCGTCGCAGCCGCCATCGAGATAGGCCCGGGCATCGTCGAGCCCGCGCTGGTAAATCGCCTCGATCGCCTCGCCATCATAGCGCGGCGCGCCGGGCAGCGGCGCCAGG
Organism: Mesorhizobium sp. M1399; assembly: GCF_040317735.1. Classification (NCBI taxonomy): domain Bacteria; kingdom Pseudomonadati; phylum Pseudomonadota; class Alphaproteobacteria; order Hyphomicrobiales; family Phyllobacteriaceae; genus Mesorhizobium; species Mesorhizobium sp. M1399. The sequence continues at coordinate 8,622 of NZ_JAMYKZ010000019.1, read as the reverse complement.
TGAACGACGCCGATCACCACCTTGGTGCGGCCGAAAAGGTCCACGAGCGCGTCGCCGCCGGATTGGCCGATCTGGGTCATGAGAGCTCCATTTGATCGATGAGCGCCGCCATCTCGGAGGCGGAAGGACAGGATGCCAGCGTGCCCGGCCGTGTCACGGCGATTGCGGCGGCGGCGAGCGCCAGCTCCAGTGCCGAGGTGACCGGCATGCCCCGGGCAAGCCCGCCGGCGAGGCAGCCGCAGAACACATCGCCGGCGCCGCTGGTGTCGAGTGCTTCGACGCGCGGCGCCGGCAAGCGAAGCGGTTCCGTCTGGTCCGGACCAAGCACGAGACAGCCTTCGCCGCCGAGCGTGATCACGACAATACCTGCGCCTCTGGCCGCCAGCGCCCGGGCGGCGGCTGCCATATCGCTCTGGCCGGTCAGGGCTTGCGCTTCGGATTGGTTGACCACCAAAACCTCCGCCAGTCCGAGATCGGGCACAGATGCCGCATCGATGGGGCTGGCGTTGAGGACGGTGCGCGCGCCGTTTTCCATTGCTGCTCGGAGGCAGGCATTGGTCGCGGCGAGGGGCAAATTTCCCTGGCAGACGAGGATGTCGCCGGGAGCGATCCAGCGGACAAGTGCTGTCTGCGCCACCGGGTCGAAGGCTTCGACGCAGGCGACGCCGCTGACGATGAAATTCTCTCCGCCTCGATCGACGACGATGGTCGAGCGGTCACTCGGCAGCTCGAATTGGCTGACCTCAAGGTCGGACAGCTCGTTGTCGAGGCGGCTCCTGATCCATGCGCCAGCTGGGTCCTTGCCGAGCGCCGTCCAGAACGTCACCTCTGCACCAGTCCGTGCTGCTGCGACTGCCTGGTTGGCGCCCTTGCCGCCGAGCCCGTCGGCATAGCTCACGGCATTCAAAGTCTCGCCCGCGGCCGGGAAGCGGCCGACGCGAAACATGGTGTCGACGCAGGCATTGCCGACGACGTGGACGCGCATGGCTCAGCTCTCACCGGTCGCCCAGCCCAGCATCTGTTCGAACAGGGTCTTGTAGCCTGGCCAGGCGATGAACTGCGGCGGCAGCCAATGCGGCCCGACATCGGATGTCCAGGCCACGGTGCGGCCCTTGCCATAGTGGCCGGTGACGAGCAGCGGCAGCGAGCCATAGTCCGACGACACGGCAGCCAGAACTTCCGCACCGTCCTTCAGCCTCACCTCGTTGAAGCCGAGCAGGATCGGCCAGTCCGAACCAAGGCCCCTGAGGATGGGATGTGTCGACCCTGGTTTCGGTACGGGCGCAAAACCTTCCGGAACCTCGACGCGGTCGTCATAGGCCAGGCAGTTCACAGGCAGCACGTCCTCGACCGGCGTCTTGCGGTAGCGCGCCCCGCCGTTGATGCCCTGGAAACTATAGTAGCCGCCGAACATCAACAGACCGCCGCCGCCGCTGACATAATCGCGCAGCAGGCGCAGGCGGTTCGGTGTCGGCTTCGAGTGGACCCAGGTGTCGGGATGCAGCAGCAGCGTGTTGGCGCCGATGTCGGATAGCACGACCGCGTCATAGGCCGACAGCGCCTCCATCGTCTGCGGAAAGCCGCGCTGCGCCTCATGCGCCGGCATGAAGGTGACGTCGAAATCGGTCGCCTTCAGCGCGCCCAGCAATTCGTCGGCGCCGGTGTGGTAGGTGACGGTCGGAAACTGGTCAAAACCCTTGATATGGGTCGCGGTCGACACCCAGGATTCGCCGGCAAGCAGGATCTTCTTCTTGGACATTTGAACTCCCGTGTAATTCCAGGCCGCTTAGAGCCGCGCGAATACGCTTTTCGGATTGGCGATCAGCATGCGGTCGATGGCCGCCTGCTCGACGCCGTGGCGTTTCAGGCGCGGTATGAAATGCTTCAGGATATAGCCATAGCCGAAGCCGCCGAAGCGCGTCAGCATGATCTTGAGGAAGACATCCTGCGACAACAGCAGGCGGTCGCCGAAACCGGCCTCGACAAGGGCGGCGATGGCGCGTGCGTTCTCCTCGTCGGAGGGCGATTGCGCGTCCTGGTCGGCATAGTAATAGTCCATGCCGATCATGTCGTATTCGAGGAACGCGCCGCGCCGGGCGAGGCTTGTCTGGTAGTCGGGGTCGTCGTGGCTCGGGTTCATGTGACAGAGCACGGTATGGCGGAGATCGGCGCCCTCGGCCTCGACGATATCGAGCACCTCGTGCGCCAGCCGCTCCCAGCCCGGCAGATGGATCGACAGCGGCACGCCGGTGATGCGCGAGGCGCGCGCCGAAGCTGTCAGCGACTTGCGCTCCTCGGCGGTGAAATCCTTGCTGACGCCGACCTCGCCGATCAGCCCGGCCATGATCGGCGGCTGCGTCTCGCCGCCGCCGACATCGTTGACGATGAATTCGGTCACCGCGTCCACATCCATGGCCTTCAGCCATTCGGGATGGGTGTGCTCGAGATAGAAGCCGGTGCCCATGACGATCTTCAGGCCGGACATGCGGCTGATACGGGCGAGCTTTTCGGGATCGCGGCCGATGCCGATATTGGTGGCATCGACGACGGTGTGGCCGCCCAGTGCGCGATAGCGCTGTAGCTCTGACAGCGCCAGGTCGGCGTCGTCGAGCGAAACGTTGTCGCGGTTGACGTATGGGTTCATTCGCAACTCGCCGATGATCTCGATGTTCACCGGCTGCTCGGCGACCGCCATGTCATCGGGATGGCAGGGGCATTTCCAGCTGCGCGCGCCATCGAGCAAGATGTGCTCGTGCATCAGCGTGATGCCCATCTCCTCGACCGGAACCGGGCCGAGCACGGTCATCACATGGCCGGTTTCGACCCCGATCGCCAGCCGCTGGCCGGGCACCGCGTCATCGAACAGACCGCCCATCGGCTCAACGGCTCCGCACGGCGCCGCGGAACAGGCGGAAGTTCAGCCAGATGGCGACCAGGATGATCGTTCCGGTGACAATCGGCGTCAGGAAAGGCGACAGATGCGCCAGGATCAGGCCGTTGCCGATGACGGCCACGGTCAGCGCGCCGAGCACCGTGCCAATGATCGTTCCGCGGCCGCCGAACAGGCTGGTGCCGCCGAGCACGACGGCGGCGATGACTTCCAGCTCGAAACCCTGTCCGGCATTCGAAGATCCCGATCCAAGCCGGGCAGCAATGATGATCCCGGCAAGGGCTGCCGCGGTGGCGGAAATCACATAGACGAAGAGCGTCGTCTGCCGCGTGTTGACGCCGGCGCGCCGCACCGCCTCAGCGTTGGCACCGATGCCGGTGACATAGCGGCCGAACGGCGTCTCGTTGAAGGCGAGATAGGCGATGGCCAGGATCGCCAGCGCGATCAGCGCCGGCACCGGCACGCCAAGGAACCAGGCACGGCCCAGCACGGTGAAAGCGCTTCCGGGCTCGATCGGGATCGAATAGCCGCCGGTGATCAGCAGCGCCACGCCACGGATCACCGAAAGCCCGGCAAGCGTGACGATGAAGGACGGGATGCCCTCATAGGCGACGAAATAGCCTTGCACCGCGCCAAGCAGGGCACCGAGCGCCAACATGGCGAGGATAACGACTGACCATGGCAGGCCGAACTGCAAGAGCGTCGCCGACAGCGTTGCCACCAGCGCCAGTACCGAGCCGACCGAAAGATCGATGCCGCCAGTGGTGATGACGAAAGTCATTGCCGCGGCGACGATCAGCAGCGGCGCCGACTGCCGCAGGATGTTCAACAGATTAGGCGACGTCAGAAAGGCGTCGGTCGCCACCGAGAAGATGATGCAGACGACCAGAAAGAACAGCGCGATCGAGACGACACTGCCATTGGCGAGCAGCGCATCGCGCCAGGTGCCCTTGCGCACTCGTGAGGGCTGGGCAGCGTGGATCGCATCGCTCATGCCGGCGCTCCACCGCGATAGCCGTTGGTGGCGGAACGCGCACTGAATTTGCGGCCGACGATCAGATTGACCACGTCCTCGATATTGGTCTCGCCGATCAGCCGCTCGGCGACATTGCGCCCTTCATACATGACCTGGATGCGGTCGCAGACGAGGAACAGGTCCTGCAGCCGGTGGGTGATCAAAATGACGCTGACACCGCGCGCGCTGACCGCGCGGATCAGTTCGAGCACCGCCTCGACCTCGGCCACCGCAAGCGCTGCCGTCGGCTCGTCCATGATCAGCACGGCCGGCTCGAACGAGGCGGCGCGGCCGATGGCGATCGACTGGCGCTGCCCGCCGGAGAGGTTTTCGACCTTGAGCCGCGTGTCGGCAATGACGATACCGAGCCGATCGAGCATCTGGCGCGTCTCGTCGTGCATGCGCTTCTTGTCGAGAAAGGAAATGCCGGCGATGCGGCGGCGCGGCTCGCGGCCGAGAAACAGATTGCCGGCGACATCGACCGTGTCGCAGAGCGACAGGTCCTGGTAGACCATCTCGACGCGCGCCGCACGTGCGTCCGCCGGCGAGCTGAAGATCACCGGCTTGCCGTCGATCTCGATGGTGCCGGCGTCGGGAACCACAGCCCCCGACAGCACCTTGCTCAATGTCGACTTGCCGGCGCCATTGTCGCCGACCAGCCCCAGCACCTCGCCCGGCTTCAGCGTCAGCGACACATCATCGAGCGTCTGGATGGCGTTGTAACGCTTTGAGATGCCGCTCATCCGCACCCGATAGGTCTGGCCACTGCTCATCTGGGATTCCACGCGATTGCCAGGTATCCGCGGCGCAGCTTCAGGCGGCGCCGCGGCTCGGTCGCCGACGCAGTTTACTTGAACATCGCGCGGTATTGGTCGACATTCTTCTTGGTCACGATCGTCACCGGGATATTGATGATCGGGTCGATTTTCTCGCCCTTCTTGAGCTTGCCCAACGCTTCGACCGCGGCCTTGCCTTCGCCTGCCGGATCCTGCTGCACGACCGCCACCACCCAGCCGTCGTCGATGCCCTGAACGGCCTGCTTGGTCAGATCCCAGCCGAACACCTTGACGTCGCCGGTGCGGCCCTGGCTGGTCACAGCCGAAACGGCGCCGAGCAAGGCGGGTTCGCCGGTTGCATAGAGCGAGTTCATGTCCGGATTGGCGGTCATCAGGTTTTCCGAAGCGCTCAACGCCGTCTCCTGAACGTTCTGGCCGTCGACCGTGTCCAGGAAGGTGACGGCCTGGCCGCTTTCGGTCACCGCCTTCTTGAACCCGTCGAGCCGCTGGTTCTGGATGAATGAATTGAGTGCGCCGACGATGCCGATCTTGGCCTTGCCGCCCATCTCGGTCTTCACATAGTCGGCGTAGAATTTGCCGATGTCCTCGCCGGCCTTGGTGTTGTCCACACCTATGAACGAAACGTTGTCGCCGTCGGGGATCTGCGCGTCGATGGCGATGACGGGAATGCCGGCCGCCTTGGCCGCAGTAATCGCGGGCTTGACGCCGTTGACGTCGATGGCGACCAGAATGATGCCGTCGACTTTCTGCGTGATGTAGTTCTCGATCGCGTCGTTCTGCGCGCTCGGCACATTGTTGGCGTTGAAAATGACCAGCTTGGCGCCGGCGGCGTCGGCTGCCTTCTGCGCGCCCTCGTTGATCTGGTTGAAGAACAGGGCCTGCTGGTTGATGTTGACGAGTGCGAACGTATCGGCAAGCGCCGATCCCATGGCTGCCGAGCCCATGGCAATGGCGGCGGCACAGCCGGCGAGAATTTTGAACAGACGCATTTTCGGTTCCCCTTGCTTGCGGACCAGACCGGCTGGTTCCCGTTGGTGCTACAGGCACGAGGCAAGCATTCAAGAGACTTGAATATTTGTCAATCCAAATGAACGCAGAGCGTTGCTCAGAAAGTCGCCGGCGTGTTGACCCAGAAAATGCTGGCGCGTTCCTTGCCGATATTGCGGTAATGATGCGGCAGCTCCGACCTGAAAACGAAGGCATCGCCGGTGGCGAGAGCATGTCGCTTGCCGTCGACGATCAACTCGATCCGGCCGGCGAGCACGTAGCCGACTTCCTCGCCGGCGTGCTGAATCGGGCCTTCGCTCTCGCCGTCTGCCTCGATGTGATGGATGTTGCATTGTAAGAGGTGGCCAGGCGAATACGGAATGATGCGTTCGAGCGAAATGCCCTCGCCACGCCGTAGCGCGTCGAGCGCAATCAAAGGCCTTGCGCCCGCCCGGAATACGATCGCCTCGTCGTCATCGACTTGCTCGAACATCCAGCCGATGTTGGTGTCGAGAACCTCGACCAGACGGTGAAGCATGGGCAGGGACGGCGAAGCCTTGCCGTTCTCGATCTTGGACAGCAGGCTTTCCGAGCAATTCGCAGCCGCGGCCAGGCTCTTCAGCGTCATGCCGCGTGTCTGGCGGGCGAGGCGCAGTCGAGTTCCAAGTCTCGCGGCATTTACGGTGGCGTCCGTTTCCGACTCTGGCCGCCGTCGATCGATTTTATTCATCTGTTCGCCAACCATTCAACGGTCAAGGGCAACTATCGCGCGAGCAAAAGACCTCGGCCGACGATTTGCAAGTGCTGATGCGTCAAATTCGAGGCTGCAGCCGTAGCTCCGGCCTCTGGCGAATGCTGCTCTCGCATGAACCGTGCTGATGATCCCGCGCCAGTTACCCCTATCGCTTGGCTGTCCATCGTGGTCGAAATCGCCAGCCGTTACCGCGTTGCGTCTCGTGGCGAGTGGACTTGGACAATACGGGCAAGGCGGGCCACACAGCCAATCTAGACAACCACGGCCATGCCGACACGATAAAATCTGGACTGTCACCGAATTTGCGGAGTCCGCCGGAAGTCACCCGCGGCAGCGCCCCATGGAGTTGCTCTCGGTAGCGGCGATGTACTCAATGAAATCCCTGAGGCAGTCGCGCACCGCCTGAGCTTCGACAATTTTGAAGAAAGTCCAACAGAATTAATGGACTAGCACCTTGCGGATGTGAATCGCGGAAGCGACGCGCGGTTAATGCTTTAGAAGTATAGACACATCGACACGAGGTGCGAAGAAGCAACGCCAATACAGCTGATTGGTTACGACATATTTATTTTCGCAGATATGGTATTGCCCGTCCGGGGATTGCTGCACACGGTCCCGTGGGATGGTGAAATTATGCGGCAAATAAGTGTACCCACCGTCTACCCTGGACCGCACCGAAGACCGAGGTACGGCGCGGCAATCCGAACCACCGCAGCACTTGAATTTGGTCTGCGGGTCAATCTTGTCTTCGTACCAATCATGGGCGTTAGCTGCTGTTGCGGCGGCGATACACATTGCCGTGAAGATGAGCCTTCGCATGGCATTCCTCAAATATCTGGCAGGCGCTGCTCGTTGGGATTTCCATGTATATTAGCGTTCCATTGAAAATACCATTGGCCCCCGACCGACTGACGCAGCTCCAGCGAGCGACGCTCGCAACTGAAGGCCGCATTGGGTCACGTCAGGACGACACTTGCGCCGGACAAAAGGTCTGCTCGTGTCGCTCCGGGTTAGAAAAGCATCTGTCCGCTTTCCGGCCCGAAGGAGACCTTTGCCGAGCGGCGATCAGCCTGGCGGGATAACCTTACCCTCCTTCGCTTTTCGGCGGCAGACATCGGCCTGTGCGAGGTGGGGCGTTCGCTTGGGGGCGCCTCCGGCGACGGCGAGTTTTGTTCCGTTCCGCCAAAAGGGGGTTTGCTGGTGTGGATCTTGTTTTGGGGGTATTCTCTTCGTTGAGGGATAGGCCTAGTCGATTTCGATTACGGTCGCTTAAGCTTGGCCGCTCCGCTCGGGAGGAGCCTCTGATTGCGATGGCGCGCTTTGCCCACCTTGCCCTTCTCGCCTTTGGATTGTTGCCTGGAATTGCGCTGGCTGGGGAGCCTTTCGTCCCGAGCTGGATCAAAAACGATCCGGCAGCCAAGACGGTGGCTATAGAGATTGTCGCCGATTGGAACCAAGTCGAGCGGTACCGCAGGGACAACATCCGGACCGACATTATCGACTTCAACGGCTACTGGGACGGCAATCTCACGATCATCGTGCCAGAAGAATGGTCGGTACAGATCGAGTTCATCAATGGCTCTTCGAATTTCAGGCACGGTCTGATGGTGACCAGGGTCTATGCTCGGTCGGAGATGCCAGTGAAGTTGGAGGCTGAGGATGCGATTTGGGGGGCGTACACCGCTCCGCTAGAGGGGATTAAAATTAATGAGAAGAGACAACTCAACTTTGTTGCCCAGCAGGCGGGGAACTATTTCCTCGCCTGTCCGAGACAAACACACCTGATGGACGGACACTGGATCGGTTTCGAGGTGAGAGGCAATCTTGTGCGGGCCGTGGCAATCGTCCATGAAGACAAGTTTCCGCAGGAGCAGCCCCCAGGACGCCCATAGGGTTGCGCGAGCAACCAGCGCTATGGCTTCGTCGTGGAGATCATTGCAAATCCGTGGCGGCTTATCTTGAAACTCGAAAGTCTGGCCGCGCCCCGACCGGTCTAGAACTGCCCCTGGTTGCCAAGCCACCAGGTCCAAGCTGAGGCATCCAAACAAGCCTTTGGCGCAGCCGGAGCATCGGCGAGGGATAGTGTCCTGAAGGTTCTGCAAAAAGTTTTGGAGAGAGAACGGCGCTTGCTCTGAAGGGCGAGCGGCCATGGCACGGTGGTGACGTTGCAATCACCGAT